>NZ_JACHFN010000005.1 GCF_014201885.1 Deinococcus budaensis
ATCCTGAGCGTCGCGGCGTACTTCTGGCTGCGGTCGCGCAAGGCGGGCTGGGCCTTCTGGCAGTTCTGGCTGTGGTACTCCATCCTGCGCGCCGGAGCGGAGGAAACCTTCCGCCTCAATCCGCTGGCGGTCAAGTCCTACCTGAATCAGGGCCTGGACGCCCCCGGCATCGGCCTGTGGACCGACACCCACATCATCAGCGTCCCGCTGATCATCGTCAGCATCCTGATGCTGCTGCGGATTCGCAACCGGCCCGACACGCGGGGTAAGGCTGCAACCCTGCCTCCCTTCACGACGCCTTCTTCCCTGGAGCACCCATGAGATTTCTTCCCTCCGTCCGCCCACTGCTCTGCCTCACCCTCCCCATCGTGCTGGCGGCCTGCACCTCGAAGAACCTGGAAGGGGTGCAGACGTTCACGTTCAAAGCCGGTGACCACCGGGAAGGCCGCCTGGTCTACGACGAGACGCCTCCGGCGGGCGGCGCGCACAGTTCCAGCTGGCAGAACTGCGGCGTGTATCCGTCACCGCTGTACGACGAGTACGCTGTGCACAGCCTCGAGCACGGAGCGGTGTGGATCACGTACCAGCCCACGCTCAGCGCGGCTGACGTCGAGACGCTGGCCGGTCTGGCCGAGGGCCGCACGCATGTCCTCGTGTCCCCGCACAGTGGGCAGGAAAGCGCCATCGTGCTCACCGCCTGGGGCTTCCAGCTTCCCGTGTCTGAGGTCGGCGACTCCCGGATTCAGGCATTCGTGGACCGCTACGAACAGGGGCCGACGACTCCGGAGCGCGGCGCGGCCTGCTCGGGTGGATATGCCGGGACCCGCTGAGCCACGCTCTCTCGGGCGCAGGGGGGTTTGATGGCCACCGTGCTGATCGTGGACGACGACCCGGCGATTCTGGAGATCCTCACGGCGTACCTGCGGGCGGAAGGCCACACGGTCGAGGCGGAGGACGACGGGCTGGCGGCCCTGCCGCGTCTGGCGCGGGCCGACGTGGCGATCATCGACTGGATGCTGCCCGGCATGACCGGCGTTGAACTGACCAGCCACGCCCGCCGGGAATATCCTCAGCTACCCGTGTTGCTGCTGACTGCCAAAGGAGAAGTCGAGGACCGCCTGGAAGGCCTCAATGCCGGGGCGGACGATTACGTCGTGAAGCCGTTCAGTCCGCGGGAGGTGGTGGCCCGGGTACGCGCGCTGCTGCGGCGGGTGGGGGTCCGCGAGCAAGTCCAGGCTGGCCCCCTGGTGCTCGACCTCCAGGGCCGCAGCGCCACCCTGCACGGCCAGCCGATCGCCTTGTCGCGCACGGAATACGATCTGCTCGCCACCCTCGCGCAGCATCCGGGATTGATCTGGTCGCGTGAACGGTTGATGGAACGCGTCTGGGGTCCGGACTACCCCGGCGTCACGCGGGTCGTCGACGTGCACATCACCGCCATCCGCCGCAAGCTCGGCGACGACGCGGACGCGCCCAGCTTCATCGAAACCGTGCGTGGCCTGGGCTACCGGTTCCGGGAGGACTGAGTGCGGCTCTTTCCCCGTCTGCTGATGCACCACCTGGTGGTGGTGGCGGTCACGGCCGCGGTGCTGCTCATGGCCGCCGAACTGACCGCGCACCCCTTTATCCAGCATCACGTGGACGAGATGATCCGGCTGATCGGCCCGGACGGCGGAAGGATGCGGGCCGACCTGGCCGGAGGCATGCGGGGCACCCTCACGCGGGCGCTGCTGGCCGCCCTGCCGGTGGCGTTGCCCCTGGCGGCCCTGACCGCCTGGATCGCTGCCCAGCGCGTCACGGCCTCCGTGCGGGTCCTTCAGGCCGGGAGCCAGGCGATCGCCAGTGGCGAGTACGTGCGCCGCCTGCCGGAAAAGGGACAGGACGAACTGGCGGATCTGGCGCGCAGCTTCAACACCATGGCCGGGACCCTCGAACGGGTGGAACAGAGCCGGGTGGAGCTGATCGGCAACGTCGCCCACGAGCTACGGACGCCAGCGACCGCGGCTCGGGGGTACGTGGAGGCCGCGCAGGACGGCATCCTGTCCCCAGAACAGGCCCTGGGCAGCGTGGCGCGGGAACTGGCCACCCTGGAACGCCTGGTTCATGACCTCAGCCTGGTCAGCCGGGTGGAGGCGGGTCGGGTCGAGCTGCACGTCACGGACCTGCGACTGGCGGAGGTGCTCGCCGCTGCCCAGGACCGGTTTCAACTGGCCTTCGAGGACCAGAACGTCACCCTTCAGCTGGAAACCGTCCCAAACGACCTGACCGTACGGGCCGACCCGGAACGTGCCCAACAGGTGCTTGCCAATCTCCTGAGCAACGCCTTGCGTCACACCCCGCGCGGGGGCACCGTGCGGGTCACGGTGGAAGCCCACGACCACCGGGCCGTGGTCTGCGTCACGGACACCGGCAGCGGCATCGCACCGGAGCACCTCGACCGTGTCTTTGAACGGTTTTTCCGCGCCGACGCCGCCCGCACCCGGGGGGAAGGCAGTGGGGTGGGGCTCACCATCGCACGCGGACTGGCCCGGGCCATGCACGGTGACCTGACCGTGACTTCGCATCCTGGGCAGGGCAGCCGCTTCCGCTGGACCGTTCCGCTCAGCGCTGGTTGAGTGAATGGCAGGTGGAGCCGCACCAGGGCCCCTGCGCTCCGTCTGTCCAGGTCAGTTGCCGGTAACCGCCCGGATGCGCTGCCCGACCACCGGCGTGACCGTGCCCAGCTGCTGAATGTACTCGAGGACCACCTGCGCGTCCAGTTCACGGGTGGTGCCGTGCCCGTCGGCAAACATGGTGTATTCGTCGCCGCCACTGTTGGTGAAGTCACTCAACGCCAGGGTGTAGGTCGTGGCGTCTCTCAGGATGGGCATGCCGTCGTCGAGGGTAACGTTGACGACGCGCGAACCCACGGGCCTGCTCACATCGTACGTGAACGAGAACCCCGACACCTGCAGGAAGCGTCCGCTGGCTCCGGGCAGTGCCGAGACGCTGTTTTCCAACGCCACATGCAGCTGGGTCCCGGTCGCGGTGCGCGTCACGACGGTGTTCCCGAAAGGTAGAACGCTCTCCGCGTTTCAACTGCACCAGGATGGGCCGCCGGTATGTCTCGTCCTGCACGTAAGCCCGCAGGTACAAGGTCTTCTCGATGCGGCCCAGTTCCGTCACCGCCCGGCCCCACCCCGAGAGGCTGCCCCGCGTTGCAGCGTTCGCATCACCGCCGTGGCCTTGACTTTTCCGAGTTTCAGGGACCCGGCCAGCCGCAGCATGTCCTCCCAGTGTTCCGCGGTCCACCGCCCGCCTCGACACCCACCTCACAAACGCCCAGGGCGCGCTCAAGCACGGCAGCGCCCTGATCGTGCTCCTCAAGCGGCTGGGTCATCAGCATATCCAGACCAAGCTCCGCTCTGCCGAGGTCAGCGATGCCACCGCCGATGCCGAAGTGCGGCAATGGCGACGCCGGAAGTAAGCCCAAGTTCGTTGCGTTCACCTGCTCCTGTTTTCACACAATAGAATCGTTGGATGACCACGCTCGTCCTCCCCATGGTCCTGGACCAGCTCAAGGCCCTGTCCCACGAAATCCGCTACGAGCTGATTCGGCATCTCGCGGGAGGGGAGCGCTGTGTCTGTGACCTCGAAGCCCTGCTGGAACTGCCTCAGTCCAAGGTCTCCTACCACCTGGCCATCCTCCGCGAGGCCGAACTCGTTCGTGCCGAGCAGCGTGGAAAGAACATGTATTACGCCCTGCGTCAGGACCAACTCTTCAAGCTGGGCGGCGCACTTCTGACCGAGATATTTCCAGGAAACCCGAGCTTGACTCATCAAAATAAATCCATATGCTGAGGGCGTGACTCGCGTCCTGATTCTCTGCACCCACAATTCCGCCCGCTCGCAGATGGCCGAAGCTCTGACCCGTGAGGCCGCCCGCAAAGCCGGTCTCGGCCTCGAAGTTCACTCTGCTGGAACGGAAGCTACCCGCGTCAAGGACGACGCAAAGACCATCATGGCTGAGATTGGCCTGAGTCTGGACGGCCACACCAGCAAGACGCTCCACGACGTGCCGGACCCGCAGAACTTCGATTACGTGGTGACGATCTGTGACTCTGCTGCCGAGGCATGCCCCGTCTATCCGGGCCAGACCACGCGGCGGCATTACCCCTTCGTGGACCCCAGTGGTGGCAGTCTGGAGCGCTGGCGAGTGGTGCGGGATCAGCTTCAGACGCAGTTTGAGGCGTTTGTGCAGGCGCTCAAAGAAGGGGATCCCGTGCCCGAGACCTACGCCGACAGCCCCACCGTTGCGGTTGCCTGATGACCGTCCCACTCCCGCGCGCCCTGGCCGCCGAACTCACCGGCACCTTCGCACTGATTTTTTTCGGTCCTGGTGCGGCTGTTGTGCAGGCTCAGACGGGCGCACTCGGCCACTTGGGCGTGGCGGCGGTGTTCGGCTTAACGGTCACGGCGGTCATCGCGGCCCTCGCGCCAATCAGCGGCGCGCACATCAACCCCGCCGCCACCTTTGCGCTGACCCTTGCGGGGAAGTTTCCCGGGGAGCGGGTGCTGCCTTACATCGGCGCGCAGCTCGTCGGGGCCACCCTGGCGGCCCTCGTGCTGCTGGCCCTGTTCGGCATAAAGGGGAACCTTGGCGTCACGGTGCCAGCGGGCAGTGTCCTTCAAGCGTTCACGCTAGAAACCTTCCTGACCTTCTTCCTGCTGCTCGTGGCCCTGCGTTCGGGGCTGCCCTGGGTGGTGGGGGGCACGGTGGCGCTCGAAGCGGCGATGGGTGGCCCCATTACGGGCGCGAGCATGAACCCTGCCCGCTCCTTCGGTCCTGCCCTGGCCAGTGGCATCTGGACGGCCCACTGGGTGTACTGGCTCGCCCCACTCCTGGGCGCAGCGCTGGCGGTGGCCGCCAACCACTTTCTCAGCCCCAGAGAAGTCATTGAGACGCAGCCTCAGCGGGCACAGGAGTTTGTGTCTGAAGGAGAACCGGTATGACGCAGCAAGGTCTTCGCAAACCCCGTGTCCTCTTCCTCTGCACCGGCAACACGGCCCGCTCTCAGATGGCTCAGGTCCTGCTTGAGCAGCACGCAGGTGAGCGGTATGAAGTGATCTCCGCTGGATTGGAGCCGGGAGAGGTCAATCCCCTGACGGTGCGGGTACTCGAAGAAGCTGGATTGCCCACAGCACACCTCCAGTCCAAGGGCGTCAAGCCGCTGATCGCCGAGCACTTCACCTTTGTCATTACCGTCTGTGACCGTGCCGAGCAGAACTGCCCCATCTTCCCGAGTGCCACCTACCGCCTGCACTGGCCTTTCCAGGACCCCGCAGCGGCGCAGGGCAGCGAGGAGGAACGCCTGACCGTGTTCCGGCAGGTGCGGGACGAGATTGAGGCTCAGGTCCAGGCCTGGCTCCGGGAGCGCGCGTGAAGGTCGCCATTTTTGGCGACGTGCATGGCAACCGCTTTGCGCTGGAAGCCGTGGCACAGGACATGGAGCGGCACCGGCCGGACGCCTGGGTGAACCTTGGGGATCAGGTGTTCGGCGGCGCGGACCCTGCGGGGGCATGGCACCTTCAGCAGGACCTCAAAACCCGGTACGGCGTGCTGGAAGTGCGCGGCAACACCGATGAGCGGCTGGGTCAGCCGCTGACCGAGACCACGGAGAAGCGCGAGATGCTGACCTGGCTGCACGGCGAATTGCCGGAAGGAACAGGCGCATATGTCGCCGGACTGCCCACGAACGTCACGCTGGCGGACGGACAGGTGCTCGCGGCACACGGCGCGCCGGACAGCGCCTGGACGTACCTGCTGCGCGACGGGAAGGCCTGGGCCAGTGACAATCTGGTCCGGGAACGGCTAGGCAGTACCGGCGCGGCCCGCGTGGTGGTGGTGGGGCACTCACACCTGGAGCATGTTCGGCAACTCCACTCCCTGACGGTGGTGAACGCGGGCGCTGTGTCCCGGCAAAAGGACGGCTCTCCACTGGCCCGCTGGGTGCTGCTGGAGAGGAAAGGTGACGCCTGGAGCGTCACCTTCCGTCGGGTGCCTTACGACATAGAAGCGGCGGCCCGTTGGGCAGAAGAGCACGCCCATAAAGGCCAGCAGGAAGCAGTCCAACTCCGCACAGGGAAGGCGAGTAAATGAGCGACTACGACGTTGTGATCATTGGCGGCGGTCCTGCCGGTCTGACGGCGGCCATCTACACGGGCCGTGCCAGCCTCAGCACGCTGGTGCTGGAAAAGGGTCTGCCGGGCGGCCAGATCGCCCAGACCGAGGAAGTCGAGAACTACCCCGGCTTTCCCGAACCCATCCCTGGCATGGAACTCGCCCAGCGCATGGTCCAGCAGGCCGAAAAGTTCGGTGCCCGGATCGAGATGGAAGAAGTGGAGGCCATCGAGTCCACGCCTGGCAACCATCCCCACGTCTTCACCGTGCGCGGCTACGGCGGCACCTATCGCGCCAGAAGCGTCATCCTGGCGACGGGCGCGAATCCCAAGCGGCTGGACGTGCCCGGCGAGGAGCTGTTCTGGGGCAAGGGTGTCTCGACCTGCGCAACCTGCGACGGCTTCTTCTACCGGGGCAAGAAGGTCGTCGTTGTGGGCGGCGGCGACGCGGCGGTCGAGGAAGGGCTCTTCCTGACCAAGTTCGCCGAGGAAGTCACGCTGATTCACCGCCGGGACACCCTGCGCGCCAACAAGGTCGCCCAGGCCCGGGCCTTTGCTAACCCCAAGATGCGTTTCATCTGGGATACGGCCGTCGAGGAAATTGAGGGCAAGGGCCACGTGACCGGCGTGCGCCTCAAGAATCTCAAGACCGGCGAGGTCAGCGAGATGGCAGTAGACGGCGTGTTCATCTTTATCGGTCACGTGCCCAACACCGACTTCGTGCAGGGAACGGTGGCGCTGCGCAGCGACGGGTACGTCGAGGTCACCGACGAGATCTACACCAGCGTGCCGATGCTGTTCGCGGCGGGCGACGTGTCGGACTACGTGTACCGCCAGCTGGCCACCAGCGTGGGCGCCGGGACCCGCGCGGCCATGAGCGCCGAACGTGCCCTCGCAGCCCTGGAACTCGAAACTGAAATAGCGTTCTGATCGATACTTCTGTTCCCGGGCGGTGACCGCATCTCCCGTGTGATGCTCACCGACCGTACTCTGTTCACCACGTAATATAGGGTTGGAAATGCCGAAGCCGCCTGCCAAACCCTTACGTTATGACCTCTACATAGATGATTCCGGGCAGGCCAAGTCCTTGGTGGACTGGCAGGGCAAGCCTATTGACGATCCGAAGCTTCGTCCATTCGCCGTTGTGGCTGGTGTTTTGGTCGCTGATGCACGAAAACCTAAACTGCTCGCCGATTGGCTGACGCTCAAGGCCCGTATTCGAGATGAATTGGGCCTAACGTACCTCCCCTCTATCCATATGCGGCTGATGTGGGGACGAACCCTGCCACCCTTGGAGGATAGGGCGAGTAAGCTTCCTAATCCTTATCTCAAAGCTTCTTTTCAGCAAATCTGCGACTGGTTGGAGATGGCGTTCGAGTTGGTACACAGACATTCCACCCGAGGTCAACATCCCCTCGTGTATTTCGAGGCGAACGACAACAACCATCAGCGGCGGCTGAGTGATCAAACGTACTTCTCGCACCCTGTCTCATTGGCTGAGCGGCAGAACTTATGGAAGCACAGTAAGGATATGTACAGGCGATTTCACAACGTCGTGACCAACCCCATGGTGGGTCTACTCGCCAGTGTGGTCTTTGAAGCTAACCTGTATGCACGGCGTGTGCATGGTCATGGCGGCCAGCCTCTCCATGTCGTATTCGACCGCAATCCAGATGCCAAAGGCTTTGACCTGCTTGACGCACTCCAAGGCATTCAGCGTTTAGGTCACCTTTCTAAGCTGGGCAGTATCGTTGAGTCGCACACTCGCCAGGACGTGTTACTTGAAGTGGCCGATTTTCATGCCTACTGGATTAACCGCATCAAGCAACTGGAATATGAGCGCCGACACGATATACACATGGATGGTTGGCTGCGGCTCTACGACTTCAACTGCTGCAACTGCCTCCATACCCTTCCTGCACCCCGGCAGGCGGATCTGGTGGAGTTGAAGACCATGTTGCACTTTGACCTGGGCCGCGCAGCTATGGCGGCTCAGGACCTGGCATTCGTCAATGCAGAGGTACTCACCGCACAGGAGTTCCATACGCGCATGCGACTCCACAGCAATGAGCGAGAGAAAGTCCTGGGATACCCAATGCTGCGGTCGTCTCCAAGCGCTATTTTGAAAGACACCAAAATGGCGGGAGGCGGCACCATGGCCGCCCCCAGTGAGCCAAGTATCGCAGAACGGCTGGGCCTATGGCAAGGGGGGAGCAGTTCACCACTCCTACACCGAACGAGGTAACCTCCTTCTCTCGCCACGTGCGCGAGCCTTGCCTCTGGAGTACGTGTAGGACGCAAGCTCGCCACTCGCGCTACTCAAAGGCAGGTATGAGAGCAGCCTGCTTGAACGAGAAATACCCAAGTCTTACAGCAGCTTCTCAACGATCACCACGTCTTGCCAGACCCCTTCGAGCTGGCTGGGCTTCTCGCAGGTGCCCACTTCCCGGAAGCCCAGCGAGGCGAGGAGACGGCGGCTGGCCGTATTCTCGGGAAAGACGCGGGAGAGCAGCTTCCAGTATCCAGCAGTCCGTGCGGCGGGGAACAGAGCTTCCATCGCTGCCTTCCCCGCTGCTGCCGCTCCACGTAGACGCTGAACTCGGCGATCCCTGCGTAGCAGGCCCGGGGCCGGTAGGTGCTCGTGCTGGCAAAAGCAACCACCTGCCCGTCCCGCTCCACGACGACGAGAGGGTGCTGCCCGTCGAACCAGCTCTGTATGTCTTGGACCGTCCGGGGCTGGGTCTCGCAGGTACTGCTGCGGTCCTCAATCCCCTGGTTGTAGATGGGGGCGATGGCGGACGCGTCCTCAAGGGTGGCAGACCGAGTGGAAAGCTGCTGAATAGTTGTCATGCTCAATAGTTGTTCTTGACAACCTACTGCGTCAAGCGTACAGTCTGGATATGACCGTTGCTTATGACAACAAATTGGGACAGGAGGTGCAGACCGGCCCACTTCTGCGAACCGTAACCCGCCTGTTCACCGAATTGCAGCAGCGCAACTTCGCGTGCTGCGACGTACAGTCCGCCACCCAGTGCGTCATTTTGACGACCCTGGCGCGCGAAGGCGACCAGAAGCTGACCGCCCTAACCCGTAGCCTGAACCTCGATAAGGCCTGGCTGAGCCGGAGTACCGATGAACTGGTGGAACAGGGCCTGCTGGTCAAGACGCCCCATCCCGGTGATCGCCGCGCCCTGCTGCTGCGCCTCACGGACGCAGGACAGCAGGCTGCCCAGGAACTGGATGCCCAGCTCAACGCCCAGTCGGCGCGCGTCCTCGCCCGTCTCCCCGAAGCAGACCGAGCCGCCGCTGTTCGGCTGCTGGCTTCCCTCAGTTGCGCCCTTCAGGCGGAACTGAACGGGGAGGAGGGTTGTGGATGCTGACCCGCGCTGCGCTTCCTTCTGACCTGCCCGCCATCTTCAGGCTGCTGAACACCTTGGACCTCCCGGTGGCTGGTTTTGAGGAACACGCTGGACACCTCGTTCTGACGGAGGACGACACAGGACTGCTGGGTGTGGCTGGGTTGGAGGTTCACGGCACCACAGGGCTGCTGCGCTCGGTGGCCGTTGCTCCCTCTGCCCGTGGGCAAGGCCTCGCCGCTCAGTTGGTGACCCACCTCCTCGATCAAGCGCGGGCATTCCAGCTTCAGGACGTTTACCTGCTCACGACCACGGCCCAGACGTACTTCCCTCGGTTTGGCTTCCGGGAAGTGCCCCGTTCCATCGCTCCCGCTGCCTTGCTCGCTTCCCGCGAGTTTCAAGACGCCTGCCCCCAGTCCGCCACCCTCATGCACCTCGCGCCCACTTCCCAGGAGGACCCCATGACCCAGACCATCCCCGGCCTCGCTGAACAGACCGCCACCCACACGCTGCTCGACGCCCTGCGGACCCAGCCTCAACTCCCCCTGGAATTCTGGCTGCATGGAGAAGTGCTCGTCGGTCCCGGCTATCACGTCACCGAGGTCAAGGCCGTCACCATCGAGGCGATGGACTGTGGCGGGCGCGCGGACGCCTGGCGCGAGACGGTCATCCAGCTCAAGGACGGCACGGCGAAGGAAGCCCAGGCGGGCTTCCTGACCACCCGCAAATTCCTCGCCATCTACGACCGGGTGGCGAAGCACGTCCCGGTGCGCGGTGCGGCGGAGGTGCGCTTCGAGTACGGCAACAGCACGGTGCCCGCGATGCAGTACCACGTCACGCACGTCGAACCCCAGGCGGGGCGCGTGATCGTCCACCTCCGCACGCCGGGCGTGCAGTGCAAGGCTTCTGACGCCTGCGGTACACCGGCCACGGCAGCCAGCGACAGCGGCGCAGGGTGCGCCCCGGAAAGTGGCTGTTGTAGCCCGGCTCCCGCCGAACTGATTTCCCTGAGCTGATGGCCCAGCTTTCGGTCGGCCAGCGTTCCCTTGTGGGGGCGCTGGCCGTCCTCACGACGGTGGGATACGGCGCGCTGTACTACGCCCAACCGCTCCTCGCAGTCGCCGTTGAGCAGGAGCGGGGATGGACACGCGCCCAGACGGGCCTCGCCTTTACCCTCGCCCTGCTCGTGTCGGCCTTCCTCGCTCCCTTGGTGGGGCGCGCCCTGGATGAAAAGGGAGGCCGGAAACTCCTGAGTCTGGGTGCCCTCTCGGGTTCCCTTGCGTTCTTGTTGCTCGCATTTACGAGCAGCTCTCTCCCCTTCGTGTTCGGTTGGCTGCTCGCAGGCGTGGCGATGGCGCTGGTCTTCTACGAGGCGGCCTTCACGGTGCTGGGGCAGCAGATGCAGGGGGCGGCCCGCACGCGGGCCACTCTGACCATTACCCTGGTGGCGGGTCTGGCAAGCACCATTTTCGTTCCCCTCACGACGGCCTCGCTGGGGCACTTCGGCCTGCGAGGAACCTTCCTGGGGCTGGCCGCCCTGCTCCTGCTCATGGTGGGCGTGGCCTGGTGGGGCATTCCCGCTGGAGAACGTCCCGACAAGGTGCAGACCACCCCTCAAGCCTTCCAGCCGGACAGACGCTTCCACCGCCTGACCCTGGCGTTCACGCTGGCGCGCGTCGTGACCGTGGGAATCGGCCTGCAACTCGCGCCGATGCTGCTGGCGGCAGGGGAGAACCCGGCGCTGGCGGCCACCTTGACGGGACTGCTGGGCCTCGCCGCACTTCCTGGCCGCGTGCTGTTTGTTTCACTGCTGGGGAGGGTGGGAGCCTGGCGCTTGACCCGCGCGCTGTGCCTTCAGCTCGCCTTAGGGAGTCTGCTGCTGTGCTTTCGGGACCACCTGGCCCCAATCGTTCTGGGCATCATCGTCTTTGGTCTGGCGAGCGGGGCGCTGACCTTGGCGAGGGCGGAGGTGCTGACGCAGGGGTATCCAGCGCAGATGTTCGGGGCAGCGAACGGGCATCTGGCGAGGCCCGTGAATCTGGCACAGGCGTTGACGCCCTTGGGGATGGGCCTGCTTCTGACTTTCACGGGTGACTGCGTGCCTTCGCTGCTGCTGCTCGCTCTCCTAGGCTTGGGAGCCGCGTGGATGCTCGGTGGGGGAAGCGGCAACGGACCCTGAACCGGGTCCTGGTTTGAGTGTTCGGGCGTGGGCCAGAGCGACGACGCAATGGGAGAGACACACAGGCACATGCCGATGCAGAAGGCCATGTCCTGTCGGGTCAACCCTGAGCAGGAAATTCTGTTCCAACTCTCGTGCAACCCCGAGGTAGACGTCCAGTTCCTCCAGGGTCCGCCCCTGAGCTTTGGCGCGGGGGTCGATGGCCCCCTAGCACAAGCACGGCCGTGCGGGAGGCCCCAGGGGCTGCGTGGGTGCCCAGCCTGGCCCAGAGAAGCCCCGCGCTCCAGATGGCCAGCAGGATCAAAGCGGCCGCACCGCGCGTCCTGCCGCCCAGACCCGCCAGGACGCTCGCTGTGAAGGTCACGAGCAGGGTCAGGAGGGACACCCCACCCAGGGAGGCGAGCTGCGCGAGGAGCGTGTGCAGCACGGCCAGGGGCAGTGGAGCGAGCACCCCCGGCATGGCAGGCAGGAGCAGCAGAGCGAGCGCGGCCCCACTCAGCCCGCTCTCCACCCCGGCGGGCAGCCGAGCGGCCCAGGCCTGGGAAGACGACAAGCGGTGGGTCACGGCGCTCACGCTAGGGGAGGGGTGTTCAGGTCCAGTAAAGCACCTTTACACAACATGAACACACCCTTTCTAGGCTGCCCGCGGAGGCTTGCCATGCTGCCCACCTGCTTTCCGCTGCTCTCCGTTCCAGTCGTCTTCCCAGGGGGCGCGTGATGATGCCCCCACCCTCTCGCCGGGCCGCCCTGGAATTCTGGTTGGGCCTTGTCCTGGTGTTGGCCAGCGTCCTGGGCGGCGTGTGGCTGACCGATGTCCTGCTGGACCGTGCGGCAAATTCTAGCGTGCCGTCCATGTCCGGCATGGACCACGGGAACATGACCGACATGGATGATCCCCCGCCCTCCTCGGCGCCCTGAGTCTGGAAGACATGGCCTGCCGCCCCCCGTTCCTGGAGAACCCCTTTCTGCCGTGCGACACAAATTTTCCCATGACAGCGATTATCAATTGGCCCGCCGGGCGACCATTCTCGCTTTTCTGGGACTGCTGTCCTTTGCCACCCTGGCGATGGCGCTCGCCCAGCTCACCGCCCCTCCCCGTTCGGCACCCACCCAGCCCGTCAGCACCACCCGCGCGAAACTCCTGAGTGCAGATGGCCGCATTTTGGCGAGCGGGACATTGCAAAAACGCCGGTATCCCCAGGGCGCCCTGGCCGCGCAGGTGGTCGGGTTCGTCGGTGCGGCGGGCGGCCTGGAAGGTCTGGAGCGCCTCTACAATGCCCAGCTGGAGCGCGGCGAGCCGTTGACCCTCACGCTGGACACGCGGGTGCAGGCCGCCGTGGAGGCGATTCTGGCGGACGCCGTGGCCCGCACGGACGCTCAGTACGCGTCAGCCGCCGTGATGGAGACCCGGACCGGGAAGCTGACGGCCCTCGCTTCTGTGCCAGGCTTTGACGCCAACGCCTGGCGACAGGTGCCGCCGGACCGCTGGCGCAACCGCGCGGCGCTGGACGAGTACGAGCCGGGCAGCGTCATCAAGGCCCTCACGGTGGCGGCGCTGCTGAACGAGGGCCGCACCACGCCCGACGCCACGTACGACACCCCGATGTGGCGCCGCTTCGCGGGCGCGACCATCAACGACATCGTGGCCCACCCGGGCCAGTTGAAGACGCGGCAGATTCTGCGGTACTCCAGCAACGTCGGCATGACGCGGCTGGTCGAAAACGTGCCGCCCCAGCTGCTGCACCGCTACTTCACGGCCTACGGCTTCGGGCAGCCGGTGAAGGTCGGACTGCCTGCCGGGGACGGGCTTTTGCGGGATCCTGAGGCCTGGGAGCCGCTGTCCCAGGCGACCATCTCCTTTGGTCAGGGCATGACGGTCACGACCTTGCAACTCGCGGCCGCTTTCAACGTGATGGCGAACAGCGGGCGGTACGTGTCGCCCCGCCTGGTCCTCGGCGCGCCAACGGAGACCCGGACGGTGCTGACCGGGGCAACGGCGGCCAGCATGCGGGAGATGCTGCACTTCGTGATCGACGAGGGCATCCAGACCCGGGCGGAACTGCCGGGCTACCACGTGGGCGGGAAAACCGGGACGGCCCAGGTGGTGGTGGACGGGCGGTACAGCGGTGAGGTGTTTTCCAGCACCTTCGCGGGGTTTTTCCCGGCAGACCAGCCGAGATTCACGGTCGCCGTGATGGTGCGCGGCGCCAAACGCGAATTTCAGGGCTCGCAGCTGGCCGCGCCCATCTTCCGGGACGTGATGTCCAGCCTGCTCTCGCTGTACGCCGTCGGCCCGCAGGCCGAGCCCCCGCCCAAGCGGCATACCGTCCCCTGACCGGGGCGACAGACCCAACGGTGTGGGCGTGGTCACTGCTCTTATCGTTCCCAGTCTCAGTGCGCAGGCAGTCATTTACACGTTCTTTACAGAGACACGGCAAGATGGCGCATGTCCATTCGACCACTCCTTACGTGTTCGCTGGCCTTCGCGGTGCTGGGTGGAGCAGCCAGCGGGGCACCGGCCAGCGTCACGTTGAAGAACATTCGCCATGAGTACCAGGGACCGGACAACTGCGCGCCCGTGACCTCCCTGACCCTCCTCGGCTACTACGGAACGCGGGTCACGCAAGCGCAGGCGGCCAATGCCATGAAGGACTTCCCGGGAGATCCCCAGGTCACCAGCCTGGAACTCGCCGCCTACCTGGGCCGCTTCGGGCTGCGCAGCGTCATCCGGTACGCGGGAGACGCCGAACTGCTGCGTGAACTGGTGTCCCGCGGCCTGCCCGTGGTGGTGCAACAGCGTTTGAAGGCGGGCAGCAATGTCGCGCACTTCCGCACGGTCTACGGGTACAGCGCTGGACGATTCCTGGTGAGTGATCCGCTCCGGGGCCCCTCCCTGAGCCTGTCGACCGCGGAGATGCAGGACCTGTGGAACTACTACAACGGCGAGTACCTGGTCGCGTACCCACCCTCCAAGGAGGGCCTGGTGCGCGAAGCGCTCGGCGAGGACTTCGACCTGACCGCGAACTGGCAGCACGCGAAGCTGCACGGGGAGCAGGACGTCAAGGCCCGTCCGAATGATCCATACGCCTGGTGGGGGCTGGCCAAGGCCAATCTGCGGTTGGGGAATGTGAAGGTGGCCGCAGGTCAGTTTGACCGGGCGGTCCAAATCGGGGTGCCGACCCTCTACTACCTGTACCGTCAGGAGGCGTTTGAAGCGTGGACTCAGGCAGGCGAGCACGAGAAGACACTGGCGTTGACGCAACGCGCATTGAAGGCGTACCCGTCGAGCAAGGAACTCCAACGTTTCCGGAATCTGGCGAACGATGCCCTTGGAGGATAGGTCTGCTTGAAACTGAAGAGGGCTGAACCTGGAGTGAGAATGCCCTCAGCGGGCAGGCTCCCGGGGCGGCGCGCATGGCAGAAGGGCTGGGCGTTTTCAGGGGCCAGCCGCGCCTGCCCGCTGCAGGTGGGGAAACGCCGCCTTGGCGAGCAAAAATGGTGCGCGCAGGTTCATGCTGAGCACCTGGTCCCAGTCCTTTGCAGTGAGGTCGACCCACCGGTCCAGGAACGTCGGCGGCAGCATGGTTCACCCACCAGGCTGGCCAGCCGCCCGAGGGCTTCTGTGCCCTCCCTGACGGCGGCCATGACGGCCGCACTGTCCGCCAAGGACGGGACAGACGAGCGCACGCCGCCCGAGCGCCTCGGCTTCCCCGGCGACCCGCCGGAGGTCCACTTCGCTGCGGGCCAGCAGCGTCACATCTGCGCCCGCGCGTGCGAGATCCAGAGCGGTCGCTCGCCTCAAACCACTGCTGGCGCCCGTCACCAGTGCCACCCGACCGGCCAGGGCCTCCGCAGGAGTCGGGTGCCCCGGGATCACGTGGACCTTCCGGAAGTGACGGTCTCGATCAACTGGACGTCGCCCTCCGTGAGGAGGGGCCGGGTGGAAGCAGCGACGTTCTGCTCCACCTGCTGGGGTGTCTTTGCTCCCGGGATGGCCACGGACACCGCCAGGTGGTTCAGCACGAAACGCAGGGCCAGCTGGCCCAGAGAGCGTTCCCGGGACGCCAGCACACGCAGCTGTTCCACCTGATCGAGCTGTGACCCGTACCAGTCTTCCTGCGGCCAGTTGTGGCGAACATCTCCCTCGGGGAACTGCGTTTGAGCCGTGAATTTCCCGGTCAGCATGCCCTTGGAAAGTGGGCCGCGCACCACCACGCCGATCCCCTGCGCCTGGCAGTACGGCAGGATGTGCTGCTCCGCCTGGCGGTTGAGCAGGCTGTAGTCCAGCTGAACCACGTCAAGGGTGCCGTCCCGGTTGAACTGCCGAACGTAGTCGAAGTCGTCGGTCGACACCCCCACCGCCCGCACCAGTCCTTCCCGTTTGAGGTGGGCGAAGGCGGTGATGAACGCTTCTGTCTCCCGGGGGTCGTTCCACCAGATGTGGTCGAAGTACACGTCGATGTAATCGGTCTCCAGGCGCCGCAGGCTGTCCTCGAAGGCCTGGATGATCTTTTCGGGACAGTCGTAAACGGGCTCACGCTCCGGGTCGCGGTGGTGCCCCATCAAGCCGCCCTTGGTCGCAACGACCACCTGATCACGGCGACCCTTGAGGACCTTCGCCACGAGGGTTTCGCTGTGGCCGTTCCCGTACACGTCGGCGGTGTCGATAAAATTCACGCCCAATTCCAGGGCGCGCTCCATGGCGCGGATGGAGGCGGTGTCCTCGACGGGTCCCCAGGCGTCGCCACCGATGGCCCAGGCCCCAAACCCGATCTCGGAAACCTCGATACCTGTCTTGCCCAACGGACGGTGATGCATGCAACCCCTTTCCGCGAACGCCCCCAGGACTCGCGCCTCTCTACCCTAAACGCCGCCACGAGCCCGGTTCCTCAGCCCGTCTGGAACTGTCTTCATCAAGCGAGGCGTGGTTCTGAAGGTCACATCAGGGCTCGCGGTGAAAGCGGTGTCGGAACCTCTGGTGCAGCGTCTGCGTCTGTTCTGCTGTGGCGGCCTTAGGTCGTCTGGGAGGTGGGGCGACGGGTGGTACGCAATACTGGCAGGCTGGATCTCCCTGTGGCGAACTGGCCGAACCTGGTTGGCTTTACGGTGGGCGTGGGGCTGATGTACTTCACCGCCTTCGTCGGGAAGTTCTGCGAGCCCTACTTGAAGCGCCAGACGACGTATGTGCGATTGTGCGATCCGGCGCTTCTTATCCTCAAGACGCTGCGGGCAGGGGGGTGACCCCAGTACCTTTTCAGAACGGAATGAGCAGGTTCAGCAACCGGCGCAGCGGGTCTGGTGAGGGATCAGCAGTTCGCGTGGCCGCCCGGGCCGCCAACTCTCGAAACTCTTCCTCTGATGGCAGCGTGGTGGCTTCCACCCTCAGCGTATGGGGGGAACGCAGAGCCGCCGCTCCATGGTTCACCGTCACTTCGCTCGGGCAGTAGCAGCGGCCAGGCTCCAAGTTGAAGTGGGCGTGCCAGACACCTTCCGGCGCGGCGATGGTGAAGACGAAAGAGGAGAGCATCGCTGACCCCATTGTGCGCTGTCGGCGACAGTAAGCGTGAGCCTGGCAGCCGGGTGTCAATTAGCGTCCAACCTGTCAGCAGCTATCGTTCACCCTGTCAGTAGCGTTCGCCATGGCAGCAACCCCCCGAACCCCGCCCTTCGCCCACCCCACCGGCATCCTCGTCTGATCCCGCGAACGCCCGATCGTTGCCGCGGCATCGGCCTCCCTGTCACACTTGCCCGTGTGACTGATGTCTCCCGGCGCCTGCCGGTGCATCCGCCGCCGAGACCGGGCGAGTGGCTCGGTTCCTGGCTGTTGCGCCTGGCCCAGGCGCACGTGCTGCCGCTGGGCCGGTTACTGGCGGACCTCTGCTGGCCAGCTGACAGCGGTCACCGGAAGAGTTGAAGGGCAAGGACCTGTTGAAACCAGCCCTGGGCGTCGGAGGGGGTCACCGTGTCCAGAGCCTGACGGAGGGCTTCAAGAACGCCCTCCCGAGTTCTGGCGGCCAGGGCACGCATGGCGGCTTTGAGTTTGGAAAACATCAGCTCAATCGGGTTCAGGTCAGGAGAGTAGGGGGGCAGGTAGACCAGAAGGGCGCCTGTGGCCTCGACCAACTCACGGACGTTGGGGCGCAGGTGCGCCCCAAGGTTGTCCAGTACAACCACCTGCCCAGGGCGGAGCACCGGGACGAGCACCTCCCGAACGTACGTGACGAACACGTTGCCGTCCACACCGCCCTCAACGACCAGCGGGGCCGACGGCCCCGCGAGCGTCAGAGCGCACAGCAGCGTGAGGTTCTTGCCTCGGTTGCGTGGCACGGTGTCGACAGCCCGGTGCCCTCGGGGGCACCGGACATGAGTGCGCGTCATCGTTGTCTGGAAGCCACTCTCGTCCAGATACAGCAGGTCTGCTGGCAGGACCTCGGCCAGATCGGTGACGAACTGAGCGCGCCACGCCTCGTCTTGCTCAGCGGCGGCCAGCGTCTTTTTTTCTCGTCAGTCGTAAGGTCTTGAAGCGCCGGACCAGCGTGCTGGCCGACGCCGCCTGGTGGTGCTCACGCCATACCGCCACATGTTCGGCCAACGTCAGGTCCGGGTGTTGCTGGACCTGAGCACGCAAGGCTTCGTGTTCTCCGGGTGGAATGACGGTCACTGACCGCCCAGGACGCGGCCGGGGGTGTAACCCCCGGCCCTCCCGCCAGAGCCGCACGTACCGCTCCACGCTCGCCACGCTCACCGTGAAGTGCTGGGCAGCCTGCTGCTGGCTCATCCCCTGCTGCACCGCACGCACAATCCGCTCCCGCAAGTCCAGGCTGTACGCTCGCCCTCGCATCCCTCACCTTACTCCCTCACCTAATCCGGCTACCGCTGTCAGGGTTGCCCGGTGACGATGCCCTTCAGCGCCTCCTGCAGCCCCCCGAGCAGCGCCGTCGGGACGTCCCGCACCAGGACGGTGCGCATCAGCCCCTTGCCTGAGCCGTAGGGCTGGAACTCACGGAACTGCAGGAGCACCCGCGCCTGATCAATCACGATCACCCGGCAGGGCGCGGGCCGGACGTTCACCGGCGCGACCCGCGCCCCCCGCACGTACTTGCTCCTGAGCTTCCGGTACGCCTGTGACAGCCGTTGTCCTCCTCCCCGGCCCGAGGCGGAGCCGAGGCCCTCGAGGAAGCCCGCGTCGACACCGATCATGGTCTTCAGCGCTGGCGTGTCATGGAGGGCTTGATCGAGCCAGCCCGGCAGGTCGTCGGTGAACTCGAGGTCCCCGACTGCGGGCATGACCTGGACCGTCGACCGCGCCGCCAGGATGGCCTCGCGCAGGACTACCCGGGCCTCCGCGGCCTCGATGACCTCGGTGCCCTGTGCCGCCGCGCGGGCCACCTCGTCGAGCAGGGCGTTGACTTCCAAGGATGGGTGCTGACGCGGTTCCTCCACGACGGGCACGACGGGGTGCCCCTCGAGTTCCCAGGCCCGGAGGGCGGCGGAGCGCTCCACGTCCTCCACGCCGCCCTGCAGCAGCCGGTACGTCCACTCGCCCTCGGGATGTCGGGTGACCTCGAGCGTGGCGAGGCGGTAGCTGAGCCTGGGGCGGCTGGGCAGGACGTGCTGCAGCTCGAACTTCAGCACGTTCTCACCCAGCGGGTGGGTTGCCAGGGGCCCGGGTTCCCTGTTCACGAGCCGGTGGAGCGCCCTGAACTGGTCCGGGAGCGCGCCGCTGCCCAGGGTCTCCTTGGGCCGGATCACCGTGCCCCCGGCGTCCGTGACGTCGCGCTCCGAGAACAGCCCCGCCTCGTCCGGCCAGGAGACGCTCTCCGCCAGTGGGTCCAGCCATACGCTGATTCCCTCAAAGCGCCGCTCGTCCTTGACGAGAGCGACTTCGAGGAGGCGGCGGCCGACCACCTCGGTGACGTGCAGGGTGCGCGTGGAGCCGTAGTTCAGCGCCCCCCGCTCGAGCAGGTCCTGCACGGTGCGCCGCACGATCGCCGGGTCGTGCAGGCCGAGGAGGCGCGTCATGTCGTCGGTGCCCGTCACCCCATCCCTCACCAGCCGCAACACTGTCTCCTCGAGCAGGCGCACCCGGCGATCGCACCAGACGAGCAGCGTCGCCCGCCAGGTGTAGACGGGCAGGCCGACCTTGTAGGTCGCGTACACCTGGGCGGCCTGATCGGTGGCCGTCACGACGCTCCCCCCGGGGGCACGTGGTTGGAGGCCGGCACGGCCTGGAGCGCGCGGGCGAGCTCGGGGTCACGTAGGGCGCGTGCCTTCTGCCCTACGATCAGCAGCAGCCGGCGCGCCCGGCTGAACGCCACGTTGAGGCGGTGGGGGTCCCCGACGAACTCGTTGCGGTAGCCCTCGGTCGAGACGACCGAGAAGAACACCACGTCGGCCTGCTTGCCCTGGAAGGCGTCGACCGTGTCGATCTGGATATCCAAGTGCTGCCAGTGCTCCTTTGCCTTGGGGGTGATGTGCTGATCCAGCAGCTCCTTCTGCAGCACGTAGGGGGTGATGACCGCGACCTTGAAGGGCCACGTGAAGCGCGGATCGGCGTGATGTTCCTGGGCCTGCTTCTCGAAGAGGTCCAGCAATTGGCGGATCGTCCTCGCCTCGCGGAAGTTCTTCGCGCTGGTGCTGGGTGGCTGGCGCTGCTCCTGCCCGTCCACGTCGATCCAGAAGGTCCGGTTCGGCTTGTCGAAGGCTGGGAACGGCAGGGCCACGCCCGCCTCCGGGACGTCGGAGAGCAGTGTGACGCCGTCCGGCTCGTAGTACAGCGACGAGACGAGGCGGGCGATCGAGGAGTGCATGCGGAACTGCAGGTCGAGCCGGGCCCGGTTGTTGGTCGGGAGGGCGTCGAACAGCTCCTCGAACAGCGAGCGCCGCACCTCCTCCTCGGTGTAGCCCTTGTCGAGCAGGTCGCCGAGGTCCTCGCGGTGCACGTGCGGCGGCAACTGCCTCTGGTCGCCCACCAGGACGAAGCGGCGGCCACGCACGAGCGCGACGAGCAACTCGCTGTGGTGGGCCCGGGCCGCCTCATCGACGATCACCCAGTCGAAGTTCAGATCCTGCAGGTGCGGGTAGCGGCGGTACAGGGCAGGGAGCCGCAGGCAGGTGACCCCGAACACCTGCACGTTGAGCAGGAAGTCCTGGCGCACGTCGTTGGCCTTGTCGAGCTGGTCCTGCCAGTGCGCCAGGGTCGCCCGCACCCCGGCCTCCTGCTCAGCGGCCATGGGGGTCAGCAGCCCCAGCTCTCCGCGGGTCGCCTCCCGGCTGTTGTCGCGCGTGACCCTCACCCACGAGCGGAAGGTCTCGTCGAAGCCGAGCGGGTTGCGCCGCCCGCGGAACTCGCTGACCTCGCGCAGCAGCCGCAGCGGCTTGCCCAGGTCCCCGGCGATCTCCTGGGTCTTCTCGAGGGCGTTGTCGACCGCGTCGTTGTTCTGCGAGGTTAGGAGGATGCGGGCGTCCGGCTGGGCCTCGAGGATCTGCAGGACGACCTCGGTGATCGTCGTGGTCTTCCCGGTGCCTGGTGGGCCCTGCACGGCGTAGAAGTCGCGCGCGGACAGGGCGTGCGCCACCAGGCGGCCCACCTGCTGTGGGGGCCTGAGCCCGGGCTGCAGCAGGGGGGGAGGCAGGGCGTCCCGCACGCGGTTGTTGCGCGGCTTGAGCAGAAGCTCGGGCAGGCGGGGGTTGGTCGTTGCCCCCTCGACGAAGGCCTCGAGGGCGTCCTGCTGGCGCCGGAGGGCGCGCTCGGCGGCGACGTTCCGGCAGAGCAGCACGAGGTGGTCCTGGGGAAGTTGGACTGCCCTGGAAAACTGGACGGTGACCTCGTGCTGCTCCGCGCTGATGCCGACGACCTGGCCGATGACGTTGTCCTCGTAGAGGGCCGAGGGCTCCTCCTCGAGGGTCTCGACGAACGTCGCGAGCGTCGCCTCTGTGTCCTCCCCCAGTGGGACGCACCCGGCCACGGGCGGCTGGCCGCTCGCGGCGTGGATGCGCAGGGTGGCGCGGTCCCCTGGGGCGACCACGAACATCCCGCCTGCGGGCTTGATGGCGCCGCCGCCGCTGCGGCTGCCCTTGTCCCACTGGCACTCCATCCAGAGGTCCTTGAGGCGGCCCTCCTTCAGCTCCAGCATGTCTGCGGCGAGCTGCAGGTGGGCGATGCGGTTCTGGCGGTCGGTCTCGCGCTCAAGTTCGACGAGCATGCGGTCGAAGACGGCGTTGCGCAGCTCGTAGGCGTCGCCCGAGGCGCTGAAGCGCACGCGGAAGGGCATCGGGAAGGCCCGCTCGCGGTCGTCGAGGAGCTTCCCGCCATGCAGGCGTCCGGCGCGCTCCACGACCAGGCGGTCGCCGTCCTCGCGGGTGCGCAGCCAGACCTCCCGGCCGTACAGCCAGACCGTGAGCGCGCGGTCGCCGTCGACCTGCTCGCCGCGGGCCCGCAGCCCGTCGTTGAGCTTCTCGAGGAACTCGGGCACGCCGAAGGTGCGCTCGATGTACTTCCGGCTCTCGCCCTCCAGCCGGACCTGGGTCTCGGGCCGCTCGAGCACCTCGTCGAGCAGCGACTTGAGCGCCTGCTCGACCTCCGAGACGTGGGGGCGTTCCTCGGGACGCCGGGAGAGCAGCCGGTCCCACACGGCGAGGAACTGCGCGTAGCCGGCCTCGGTCGGCCCCTGCTGGCGCAGCGGCTCAAGGAAGCTGTCGAGGTCACGGCGGGAGAAGTCCCTGTCGGGAAGCTGGTACGTGAGCAGGGCTGCGGCGACAAGCCCGAAGGCGTACAGGTCCGTGGCCTCGGTGAGCATCTCGAAGTCGCGCTGTTCGGGGGCCGCGTAGGGCAGGCTGAAGTGATCGTCGAGGGTGCGCAGCCCCTCGCCGTACTGGGTGATGAGCCGCGCGACGCCGAAGTCGGCGAGCTTGAGCACGGCATTGCGCTCGTCGTACAGGACGTTGCGGAGCTTGACGTCGCGGTGGAGCACGCGGCGCTGGTGAACGCTTGTGAGGGCATCGAGGATGCGCAGCAGTTGTACCACCCGCCAGGACAGGGGCTTGCGCCGGGAGAGGTCACGCCCGGCCTCCTGAACGTGGTTCTCGAGCGTCAGGCCGCCCTCGACGAGTTCCAGGATGATCCCGGCCTGGCCCCGCTCGGTGTCGTGGTAGGAGCCCAGCAGGGCCACGACGGCCGGGTGGGTGAAGCCATCGAGGGCGGTCAGCTCCTTCTGGAACATCGACCAGGTGATCGAGGGGTCGGGCCCGTCGAGGGCCAGCACCTTGACGGCGACCGGGGCGTCGCCCTCCTGGAGGTCGAGCGCCTTGAAGACCTGGGCGTACCGCTGCTGGCCGTCACCAAGCTCGCTGACCTTGCGGTAGCGGCCGCCCAGGTAGGTGGGTGTGGAAGGGCTTGTCGTCATGCCTGAACTCCTGCAGAGCTGTTCACGTGGTGGGTGGGCGCGGGTGCCGGAGCCTCCGGGGCGGGAGGAGGTGCGGGACTTGCGCGGACGCTTCGGGCGGGCGGCCTGGGTCGGCCGCCGCTCAAGCCCGATCCTCCCGCTGCTTCCTGAAGCCCTCGTACACCAGGTCCAGCGGGATGCTGGCGAAGCCCTCCTGGACGTCCTTGCGCCCCAGCACCAGCCCTGGCATCGCCGTGTGCCCCGCTGGAAATCCGATCACGGTGCCCAGCACCTTCACAGCCCCATCAGCTGCTCCAGCCGGTGGGCGTTCGCCCGGGTCAGCAGGATGTCCAACGCCCGTCCCCCGCTGGCCCGGGTCCACAGCGCTCCGATGTCGGCCTTCTCGCGGGTGTCGGCCGTGTCCAGCAGGTGGTCGCCCTTGTACTCGATCGCCACCCGGCCGTCTTCCAGCAGCGCCACGAAGTCCGTCCTGGAACGCAGCCAGCGGGTGTGGTTGATCACGGCTTGCTTGCCGATCCAGTCCAGTGTGGGCATCGGCTCGCAGCATAGCGGGCCGCCCCTGCCAGGCCTGACGCATCTGCGCTTCGCTCACGCTCTGATGCCCGGCATCTCCTGTCCTGTTCCCACGTCCTCGCCCGTCAGCACGCTCAGCTCCCCGTCCTGCGGGTCATGCACCGCCAGCCGGTCCGCCTGCCGGGCCAGCGCGGCTTCGAAGACATTCCGCACCAGTCTCGCGTTGCCCCGCGCCGCCTCTCCGGTCGTGCACAGGTCCTGTATCCGCGCCTGGACCGCCTCCTTTGCTCCTGGTATCAGCGTCCAGCCGTAGCTTTTGCACATGCTCGAGAAGATCTGCATCAGCATTTGCGGTGCGTAGTCCGGGAACACGACGGTCCGTCCGATGCGTGAGCGCAGGCCGGGGTTGCTGTCCAGCAGGTCTCCCATCGGCGCCAGAGACCCGGCCAGGATCACCACCACAGTCTCCCGCCGGTCCTCCATCGCCTTGACCATCGCCGTGATCGCCTCGGGAGGATCCATGGGTGGCTGCGCCCTGCACATTAGGCCGACACATCATCCAGCGGCCGTCCCCCAGACGCTGCCCAGGTTTCTCCCCACCACCGCTCGAAAACGTCCAGCGCGAGCTTTAACTGAAGGGGCATCAGGTCCATGGCCTCTTGCAGGGCTCGTCGCAGGGCGGGCCGGAGGTCGAAGAGGTTCCGGTTCTCCCGCGTCCAGTCCAGCACCTGACGGAACCAACGTTCACGGGTCAGGTCGAGCGGTGACTCCACGAAGGCGTACCTTACGAGCAGCGCGACGTTCGTGGCCACAGCATTCAATGGGAGTGATTCGTAGGTCAGGCTGCGGACGACGCCCGCCGTCGCCCACCCGAAGGTGAGGTGCTCACGGGTGAACAGCGCGGGCAACATCTCCTTCGTGACGCCGGGCAGGACCGTCTGCTGGATCGCCGCGAAATTCAAGACGGCTTCCGTGTGCTGCGCAGGGGTCCACAGCCCCTGCCGCTGCAACTGGTCCATCAGCAGCACAGAAGTCGTTCCCAGGATGGGGGGCCCGAACAGGCCAATGCTCGCCAGCCGCACCAGGTTCAGGTCATCGCAAAGGACCGGTACCTTCCGCTGCTGCGCCGCCAGGAAGGTGGACACGGTGGGCAAAAGGTCCTCCCACCCGTCGTGACGGTCGTAGAAGTCCATGATGCCCATCACCGGGATGATCTTCGCCCGCGTCCTGACCGTCTGAGCCAGCGACTCCAGGCGCTTGAGGCGAGCTTGCGCCACCTCCTGCGGTTCCTCCTCATGCACCAGTCGCCCACCGCTGTAGTACAGGCTGATGCGGGGCGCTCTCGCCACCTCGACGCGCGCGTCCCTGACCGCACGGTTCAAGTCGTCCAGCGTCTGCCGCGTCACCAGGAGCGTGCGCTTCTCCAGCAAGCGCCGCAGGCAGCGGGCGTGGGTGAGGACCGCCAGGGGGTCCCTACACGATCCAGCACATTGTGTACGCGAGCGCCCCTGCCTTCCAGGGCGGAACGTGCTCGGGCACAAGCTGGCGGACCAACGGCGTCACCCCAACCCGTTCCGACCCCCACCGCCCGTCAAGAGCCGTTCAAGTTTGGAAGCTCAACTGCGCGAGCGTTGTCACGGTTTCTCCAACAGCGCCAGTACCACCAACACAGCTCCGCTCAGAATGAGCGACACGAACACTGGAGTGGTCAGGGTGAGGAGCCCGGCCACGACCAACACCGCGCAGGCGATGAGATGCCCCCAGTGGACCCGGTGGTCGAGCAGCCACAGGTAGAGCGCCAACTCCAGCCGGACCAGCAGCGGCCCGCCAAACAGCAGCAGGGTCAGCGCCAGGGAGGGAGGACTGAAGGGATGGGTGATGATCCGCTCGTTGGCAACCGCCAGCGCGATCAGGCCCACCACGATCAGCACCTGCGTGTTGGTCGCCAGACGCCCCATCCGCAACGGGTCCAGGGTTCGTTCCAGGTGCTGCAACGTCAAGGCGTGCGTTCGCCCGAACAGCACGGCCCACAGCGCCACCGTCCCCGCCAGGGCGACCGTGCCCGTCACCACCGTCATCGGTGACATGGGGGCCGCTGCAATCGCCGTGCCCGTGGTCAGGACCGTTTCCCCCAGGGCGATCAGCAGGAAGAGCCGGTTGCGTTCCAGCATGTGCTCGGCGTCAAAAGGCAGCCGTTCGGTGTTCAGCCTTCGCCCCGGGATGGGATGCCCCAACCACCCGCCAATCAGGTCCAGGAGCGCGGCTGCGGCCCACCACCCCAAGCGGGCCTCCGAATTCACCAGGGCCCCGATCATCCACAGCGGAGCAATCGCCACCATCCAGACCGAGGTGCGCTGAAAGTGCTCCCGGAACAGGGCGGTCGGCGCCCTCCACATCATCCAGAAGCTACGCCCCAGTTGGCCCACCACCAGGGGCAGGGTGAACGCCCACACCCCTCCGCTGAACGCCGTTGGAATCGCGGCGTTCATGAACAGCCCCAGCAACATGACGGCCAGCAGCAGGCCCCGCGCATCCGGCCCATTCACCCCCAGCATGGCGGCGTCCCAACTGGTAGTGGACCACGTGCGGTACACCGCCAGCAGCAGGATCAGGGTCTCAGCCGCTCCCCGCCAGGTGAGATGCTCCAGCAGGTGATGCGAAAGCTGGGAGACCGCGAAGACGAAGACCAGATCAAAGAACAGTTCGAGGGGTGTGACCTCGAACTTTTGAGCCTCTTGCAGGGGGGTGTGGGCCGGGGTCACCCTGGCCCTCAGTTCAGCGCCGCTGGGGTCTGGCCCCGTTCCCTCAGCAGGGCAATGTCCCGGGCCGGGGCGTTCCCAAACATCCGTCCATATTCCCGGATGAACTGGGACGTGCTGACGTAGCCCACCCGTCGGCTGGCGGTGGTGACGTCCATCTGCGCATTTAGCATCAGGCGCCGCGCCTCCCTGAGCCGCAGGCTCTTCTGAAACTGTAACGGGGTCTGATTCGTGACCACTTTGAAGTGCGCGTGGAACGACGATGGGCTCATGTGGACCATCTCCGACAGGGCCTCCACGTTCATCGGCTCGTCGAAGTGCGCGCGAACCCAGTCCACGGCCTTGGCAACCCGCTGAAGATGCGACTCCGCCTGCGCGAGTTGCGCCATGCGTCCCCCCACCGGGCTGCGCAGCAGGCGAATCAGGATTTCGTCCATGATCATGGGCGCGAGCAGTGCCATATCCCGCGCATCGCCCATGACGTTCAGCAGGCGCGTGGCAGCATTCACGATGTCGGAAGTGGCGTCACCCAGGTACACTCCCCGGCTCTCCCGAACAGGCGGCAAGCCCTTCGGAAACACCTTGAAGGCCAATTCGGACAGCCGCCGCAAGTCGAGGTCCAGGATGAGCCCCAGGTACGGCGCCGCGTGACTCGCTTCCACCACCTCGGCCGCCACGGGCAGGTCCATCGAGCACAGCAACATCCGGTTCTGGTCGTACTCGAACATCTCTGTCCCCAGGTACACCCGCTTGGCGCCTTGCGCGACGATGCACACCGAAGGCCTGAAGACCCCGTGCACCACCTCCGTGTTGGGCCGTGCTGCCCGTACACCGTGGACGGTCGGCAGGGGCAGGGTCACCCTGCCATCTCCTGGGACGTACCGCTCAATCATCCCGGCCAGGCTGTGCAGGTCCGCTTCTGTCGGACTGTTGGGGGGCCAGGGAAGGCTGGTGGATGGGCGGGCATTCCGGGTCAGGGTCATGGTGGTGTCCTTTCTGCCTCTTCGGCTGGTTGGGCACAGGTGTGGGGTTCTTTCACCGCAGTGTAGGGGCGCAGAGTTTCTGAAGGTTGCCTAAAACTCCGGAGTTGATCTTGCCAAAGCAGGCGGACTCGCCCCGGTGATCTGGAGGATCAGGTGACAAGTTTGCAGGAACAGGCAGCCTTTCCAACCGGAAACCCAGGACACTGACCTCACTCCGCTGGGAGGAGGCAGAGACCAGGGGTCCCTGCCGGGGAGGGAGAATGCAGCAACGCGAACTCGGAAACAGCGGCCTGAAGGTCTCTGCCCTGGGCTACGGCGCAATGGGCCTGACCGCCGTCTACGGCTCGGGAGCCAGCCATCAGGACGCCACGCGCGTCCTCCACGCCGCTGTGGAGCGGGGCGTGACCCTGTTCGACACCGCCGAAGCCTACGGCCCCTTTACCAACGAGGAACTCGTCGGCGAGGCTCTGGCGCCGTACCGCGACCGGGTGGTCATCGCCACCAAGTTCGGCTTCGGCATCCACCCGGACGGGAGCCGCTACGGGCTGGACAGCCGCCCCGAGCACATCCGCGAGGTGGTCGAGGCGATGCGCGGGCGATTGAAGGTCGAGACCATCGACCTGCTGTACCAGCACCGCGTCGATCCGAACGTGCCCATCGAGGACGTGGCGGGCACTGTCGGGGAGCTGATCCGGGAAGGGAAGGTCAAACATTTCGGCCTGTCCGAGGCGGGCGCGGGGACCATCCGTCGTGCGCACGCGGTGCAGCCCGTGGCCGCCGTGCAGAGCGAGTATTCGCTCTGGACGCGCGACGTCGAGCACAACGGGGTTTTGGCGACCTGCGAGGAACTGGGTATCGGCTTCGTGCCCTTCAGCCCCCTCGGGGCAGGCTTTCTGACGGGCAAGATCGACGCGCAGACGAAGCTCGACCCGACCGACTTCCGTGCCGTGTCCCCCCGTTTCACGCCGGAGGCCCGCGAGGCAAACCAGGGTGTGGTCGACCTCCTGAATCGGATCGCAGGCGAAAAGGGAGCAACGCCCGCGCAGATCGCCCTCGCCTGGCTGCTGGCGCAGAAGCCCTGGATCGTGCCCATTCCGGGAACGAAGAAGGTCGAGCGCCTGGAGGAGAACCTGGGGGCCGTGGGCGTGCACCTTACCCCGGACGACCTGCGCGAGATTGAGGAGGCGGCCAGGGAGATCACGGTGCAGGGCGCCCGTCTCCCTGAGGGCGTGCTGGAGCTGACGGACCGCTGAGCGGCCCCAACCCATGTTCAGGTTCACCTTCGAGGCCACCGGAACCCGCTGGGAGATCGAGACTTCGGGGCCGCTGGAGCCGCAGTGGCAGGAGCGCATTCTCGAACGGATCGAGGAGTTCTCTGCGACCTACTCACGGTTCCGCCCGGACTCCCTCGTGTCGCAGATCGCTGACGCCCCGGAAGGCGGCCGCTTCGACTTTCCTGACGACGCTCCGGCCCTGTTCGACCTCTATGACCGGCTTCATGCCGTGACCGGAGGGGCCGTGGACCCGCTCGTGGGCCGTGACCTCGAACTGCTCGGGTACGACCGGGTGTATTCGCTCACCCCCGTCCCTGACCGTGTTCAGGCTGAGGCACGCGCGCAGGGAGGAGTGAATTGGTCGAAGGACGTTCTCCGGGACGGCCCCTCGCTCGTCACACGGCGTCCCCTCGTGATTGATGTCGGGGCGGCGGGGAAGGGCTACCTCGTGGACCTGCTCGCCGGGATTCTTGAAGATGCCGGATTCACCGAGTTCGTGGTGGATGGCAGCGGGGACCTGCGCCACGCGGGTGAGTCCGTCCTCCCGGTCGGGCTGGAGCACCCGTTCGACCCCGGGATGGTGGTCGGCGTGGCGAACCTGCGGGGCCGCGCCCTGTGCGCCTCGGCGGTCAACCGGCGGGCCTGGGGCGACAGGCTGCACCACGTGCTCGACGCCCGGACAGGCGTTCCCGTGCGGGATGTGGTGGCGACGTGGGTGATGGCCGACGACGCTGCGACTGCCGACGGACTGGCGACAGCGCTCTTCTTCACCGGGGCGGAAACCCTGGCGCGAGTCTTCGACTTCTCGTGCGTGCGCCTGTTCCGAGATGGCCAGGCTGAGGTCTCGCAGAACTTCGGCGGTGAGGTGTTCACGTGAGGGCGCGGCTCTCAAGGAGCAAACATGACAACACAAAGAAAGAGGCTCAGGGCGACCGCTATCCTCTCCGCCGCGCTCGTGGTGGCAGGAGGTTGGACCGGTATGATCGCGGCGCAACCCACTCCAAGTTCGTCCGATACGAGGCTGGCGTTGAGGCAGACCGTCCGCTATGCCGACGGCACGTACACGGCACGGGGCTGGTATGGCAGCCTCCCGTCCTCCATCACCGTGACGGTCACGCTGGCGCGGGGCGTGATCACCCGGGCCAGCGTCCAGACACACGCGACCAACCCGACCTCCCTGGACTTACAGCGCCGCTTCGCTGCGGCGGTGCCCAGGGTCGTCGTCGGGAGGCCCATCGGCGAGGTGAGGGTGGGCCGCCTTGCTGGGTCCAGCGGGACACCTGTTGGGTTCAATGATGCCCTGGAGAAGATCAAGGAGCAGGCCTCGAACTGAACAAAGACCATTACGCCGCACCGTTCCGAATGGCAGCAGTCGCTCAAGTTCTGGAACACCTGTAACCCCTTCAAAGGAGAAAACCCATGTCCAACCCCAGACGATCCGCTGCCACCGTGCTGACCGGCGCGCTGGTCCTCGCCGCCCTCGCGTCCTCGACGACCGCCTCCAGCCAGGAACTCAGCGCAGTTCAGGCCCCATCCTCGCCACTGATCCTGCGCAGTCGCGGCAGCTTCCTCGTCGGTGGAGAGAACGTCACGCAGACGCCCACCCAGCTCTCGTACTTCACGCCCCAGCCCCCACCCGCCGGAACCCGCGTGACCGTCAACCAGATGTACGTCGAGTACATGGTGCCGATGCACCAGAGGGGCGCTCCGGTCGTCATGATTCACGGCGCCACCCTGACAGGCAAGTCTTACGACACCACCCCGGACGGCCGAATGGGCTGGTATGAATACTTCGTCCGCAGGGGTCATCCCACCTACGTTCCCGATCAGGTCTCACGCGGGCGCTCGGGCTTCGACATCTCGACCTACAACGATGTCCGCGCCGGGGTGAAGCCCGTCAGTGCCCTGCCCAACTTCTGGCGCTTCGGCGACGAGCTGGTGTGGACGCAGTTCCGCTTCGGTCCCACCTTCGGCACGCCCTTCCCCGACGAGCAGTTCCCGGTCGAAGCGGTGGCCGAACTGTCACGGCAGGCCGTTCCCGACCTCAACTACGTGCTGCCCACACCGAATCCCAACATCGCGGCCACGGCCAGGCTGGCGACGCAACTGAACGGCGCCGTGCTGATGGGTCACTCCCAGAGCGGCACCCTCCCGTTGGATGCGGCGCTGGCCGACCCGACCGGGATCAGGGCGATGGTCCTGCTGGAGCCAGGCGGGTGCCGGTCCACCCAGTTCACGGACACGCAGATCGCGGCCCTGGCGAAGATTCCGATCCTGGCGGTGTTCGGCGACCACCTCGACGCGGTGACGGGCACGGTGGTCAACTGGCAAAACCAGTTCAACGACTGCAATGCATTCATCGCACGGGTCAAGGCGGCGGGCGGCGTGGCGGAGATGCTGCACCCGCCGACGCTGGGGATTCGGGGCAACAGCCATATGATCATGATGGACAAGAACAACCTCCAGATCGCCGACCTGATCCTGAGTTGGATTGGCCGCAACACCCGGGCTGGGAATCAGACGCGCTGATCTCCTGGCACTGCTGGCGTGACGAGGGGCGGATACGGACGTCCGTCGTCATGCCAGCGGACCTGCAGAGGCTGGAGAAAAGGCATTCCAAATCCAAGAGCAGGAATCTGCTGGTTTCAGAATGGGGCATGACCCGGCGTCCCTACCCCAGCGATGTAGACGACGAGACGTATGCGTTCCTGCTGCCTTATCTGGCGTCGAGTCCTGAGCACGCCCGGCGGTGTAAATAGCCCCTGCGAGACGTGCTGGACGCGCTGTTGTGGATGAACCGCACCGGAGCGCAATGGGCGTATCTGCCCCATGACTTCCCGTCGCCTGAGATCGTGCGATCTCAGGCTCAACGCTGGTTTGCCGCTCATTGCTTCGAAAATGCGGTCCACGATCTGCGGCTGTTCAGCCGGGTTCAGCAACAACGCGGTGGGGAACCCACCGCCATCGTGGTCGACAGTCGCACCTTGATCAGCACGCCGGAAAGCGGCCACCGAGCAGGCTATGACGGCGCCAAGTGGCGCAAAGGCACCAAGATCCATCTCGCCGTCGATACCCTGGGCCATCTCGTCACCCTGATGACCTCACCGGCCAACGAGTAAGACCGTGACCACGTCCAAGCGTTGTGCCGGGAGGCCCAGGAACTGACTGGGGGCATGCTGGAAGTGGCCTTTGTCGATCAGGGCTACACCGGCCAGGCCCCACGGGAGGCAGCCAGCAAAAGCAATATCGAGTTGGTGGTCGTGAAGCGTTCGGACGCTTCACGCGCCTTCGTCTTGCTGCCCAGACGCTGGGTGGTCGAGCGCTCCCTGGCGTGGCTGTCGCGTTTCCGACGCTTAGGACGTGACCTGGAGCGGCTCTCTTCCACCCTGATCGGCTTCCACTTTGTGGCCGCCTGCGTTCTGATGCTGGCGAAAATCAGACCCCTTCTTGGATAACGTCTTGCCCAGCCTCTAGTTCGGCACCAGCCCGCTGCCCCCGGCGCGCAACTGCGCCAGATCCGTCCTGGGTGTCCGGCCGAACAAGCGGGAGTACTCGCGGGTGAACTGCGACGCGCTGGCATACCCCACCTGACGGCTCCCGCGTCCAGCGCGGTCGCCACCAGCAATCTCCGGGCTTCCTGCAAGCGCAGGTTTTTCTGAAACTGGAGGGGACTCATGGTGGTCACCGCCTTGAAGTGCGCGTGGAAGGTGGACACCCCCATATGTACGGGGTGAGCTGAGACAAGAAAAAAGAATTACCTTAGTCATCTGCCTCACTCTTCCGTGGGACACGCCGGGTGTAGGGGTGAGCCAGATCAGGCGTCCGGTCCTCCGGAAGGCGTTCAAGAACCACCGGCTGCCCGGATGTTCTCGGGCCGTTGATCGTAGCTGGCCTGCGCCTGGGCGAGTTCTGCCTGATGGGTCACAGCCCACTCGGAAAGTGCCCGGAGCGGTTCAATCAGGGTCCGGCCCAGCGGCGTGAGTTCGTAATCCACGCGAGGCGGAATGGTCGGGTACACGGTGCGGGTCAGCAGGCCGTCGCGTTCCAGGTCGCGCAAGGTCAGGGTCAGCATCCGCTGCGACACCCCGCCGATGGTGCGCCGCAGCTCGTTGAACCGGACCGGGCCATCCGACAGCACCCCGATCACCATGATCGTCCACTTGTCGCCGATGCTGTTCAGGATGCGGCCCAGCTGCGTGCAGGCACGGTGCGGGTCTGGCACGGCGTCCAGGGGCGGGAACATCGGTGTGCCTTCTTGCAGCTCCATCATCAGGTTCCTATCTTAGCTCCAGGAACAAAAAGTGACTACCCTGGAATTCTAGGGCAGCACTTCACCATCAACCCCAAGTCTCACCAGGAGTGCCCGGAGATCGGTCGTCCGATGCGGGCGCCCCCTGGCCGGGGGAACGAACTTGAGGCGGGTGGAATGGTGTTCGCGGGCGGACCCGATGAGGTGGCCGACCGCATCCTTCACTTGCACGGACTCCTCGGGCACTCGCGGCAGATCCTTCAGATGGATGTGGGGGGCATGCCCCAGGCCGCCTTTCTCAGGGCCATCGAGCTGCTGGGCACCCGGGTGCTCCCCCGCGTACGCCAAGAACTCGGAGCCTGACGCCTGGTAAGAGGGCAGGACCATCGCTCTCGGTGCTCGGTGAGGCGTGCGGAAACGTTCGTTTCCGCACCCTTTGCGTACAGCCAGGGCTGATCCGTGTCGCGACCCCCACATGTGGTCTGGATTTCTAGGGCAATCCGCTGCTCTTCCTCTCAGGTTCCCCCTGAACACGGCGAGAGGCGAAGGCGAGAGCATTCAGCCAATGACGAACTTCTCGCGGTGCTGCTCAATGAACTGGTCCAGCGTGGTCAGGGGTACGCCCCAGCTCCGAACGGCCTCTAGGTCCACCTTGTAGCCCTCGACGTTGTTCCATGACTCGTGCTTGAAGCTCAGCTCACCATAGGGCTTCGCCAGCGCCTCTTCTTCCGACAAGGTGACCGCCGAAACCGGCTTTCCCGTGGCCTGGGTGATCTTGGCTGCAACATCGGGCAAAGTGAACGTTTCGGCAGCGAGGTCAATCTCATGACCGTGGAACCGCTCCGGATCGGCAAAGGCGGCCGCCGCGAAAGCCCCGATGTCCTGTGCCGCGATCCAGTCGATGCCGGTGTCCGCTGCGATGGCCGTCTCGAACCGGCCGTGCTCGCGGAGCGAGGCGAACTGGAGGTCCGCCATCGGCGGCACGATGTCCTCCATGATCATGGCTGGCTTCAGGATTACCCAGTGGCGGAAGCCCTGCGCCTTGACCATCTCGTTCACGGCCGCCTTGTTCTGCCAGTACAGCGGCTCCCAGCGCCCCTCATCCCACCCGATGAAGTTCTCGTGATCGCCTGCACGAGCGACCGAGGTGTGAACAATGGTACTGACTCCGGCGCGGTGGGCCGCCTCCACCAGGGCCCGGCCGGTCACAATCTCGGTCTCCGGGTCTCCAGGATGGGAGCCCATCTGCATCGAGAACACGCCGTCCACGCCAGCCAGGGCAGCGTCAAGGCTGGCAGGATCGTTGAAGTCGCCCTTGACCACCTCCACGCCTTGTGCGGCGAGCGCCAGTCCAGCGGCTGAGCCGGGATGACGGGTCAGGGCGCGCACGGGGCGCCCTGCGGCAAGCAGGGCGCGGACGACGGCTCCACCTTGTTTGCCGGTAGCACCTGTGACGAGGATGGGGCGGATCAGTTCATTTGACATAGGAAACCTCGCAGAGTCCCTTGGCGCTCTGGGCGCTGGGGCGGCTCGGGCATCATAGGAGTGTCTATTCCGAAACGCAAGTGTTTCGGTACCACATTGTTTCGGAGGATCTGATCTTATAAGGATGAGATGACCGATCAAACCAAGCCACACCAGCGCCGACGCCCACCGGCAGGCCGGGGGCGCGCTCAGGACCAAAGCCGCGACGCAGTCATCATCCGCGCCACGCTCGAACTGCTGGGTGAAAAGGGGTACCACGCGCTGACCATGACCGATGTGGCGGCGCGTGCAGGGGTATCGAAGGCGACGCTGTACCGGCGGTGGACGGCGAAAGCGGACGTGGTGGCCGATGCCGTGGCCACGCTCAGTCCGCTGGCGCCACCGCACTACCCCGGCACCTCACTGCGAGATGATCTGCTCGCGCTGATGGAGCAGATCAGCCGGTGCGACGACCAACCTGAGATCGTCACCGCAACGATGGGGATGGCGCGGTCACACCCGGACCTGTATCGCACCCTGACCGAGCGTTCCAGCACGTTTGTTCGGACCGAACTGAACAGGCTCGCGGAACAAACGGTGCAGGCGGGCCATACGCCACTGTCGGCAGTGGCGCTTGACGTTCTGGGTGAGACGGTGATTGCGCTCCTGGCCCATGAGGGCGGACCGGCTGGGGCCTCAATCCCGCGCGAGCGCCTGATCCGGCTCGTTGACCATGTGCTGCTGGTCTTACTGACGGGAACCCGGGCCGCGGAAGCGGATGAACCCCTAAAGTAATCCGCTGTTCCACTGCTCAGGTGACCCCATCAGGTCTCCCCAGCAGTTCTCCCGCTGCTGGAAGGGGTGTCTTGAGAAGGAGTCCAGCATGTGGTGGAAAGAAAGTGTCGTGTACCAAATTTATCCCCGCTCCTTCCGGGATTCGAACGGGGACGGGATCGGCGACCTGCGCGGCATCACCGGGAAGCTGGATTACCTTCAGCAACTCGGAGTGGACGTTTTGTGGCTCTGCCCCATCTACGATTCCCCCAACGATGACGGCGGGTATGACATCCGAGACTACTGCGCCATCCTGCCTGAGTTCGGCACCATGCGCGACTTCGATGACCTGCTGGCCGACGTGCATGCCCGGGGCATGAAGCTGATCATGGATCTGGTTGTCAACCACACCAGCGATGAACACCCCTGGTTCCAGGCGGCCCGCAGTTCCCGTGACAGCCTGTTTCGCGATTACTACATCTGGCGTCCCGGACGCCACGGCGGGCCTCCCAACAACTGGGCTTCCCACTTCGGCGGCAGCGCCTGGACGTATGACGAGACCACCGATGAGTATTACCTGCACCTGTTTTCCACCCGGCAACCCGACCTGAACTGGGAAAATCCCCGGGTCCGTGAGGACATCTACGCCATGATGCGCTTCTGGCTGGAGAAGGGCGTGGATGGCTGGCGCATGGACACCATCAACATGCTCAGCAAGCCCCCCGAACTTCCGGACGCTGCGCCGCGCGCCGGGCAGGCGTACATCCTGGCTGAGGAGCATTTCCTGAACGGCCCGCGCCTGATGGAGTACCTGCGGGAGATGCGTGACCGGGTACTTTCACCATACGACGTGCTGACGGTTGGGGAGACGCCGGGCGTGACGCCGGAACTCGGCGCGGCGTACACCCACGAAACCGAGGGCGTGCTGAGCATGCTCTTCCAGTTCGAGCACATGGGTCTGGACAGCGATCCCACCCACCCCACGCCGAAGTGGACCAAGGTGCCCTGGGCGCTCAGTGACCTCAAACGCATCACCACCCGCTGGCAACAGGCGCTGCACGGGCAAGGCTGGAACAGCCTCTACCTCTCCAACCACGATGTCCCTCGCCTGGTGTCGCGCTTCGGCGATGACGGAGCGTACCGCGTGCCGTCAGCCAAGCTGCTCGCGACGTTCCTGCACACCCTGCAAGGCACGCCGTACGTGTACCAGGGTGATGAGATCGGCATGACCAACGTGCAGTTCAGCCGTATCGAGGAGTACCGGGACATCGACGCCCTGAACCACTACCAGGAGCAGGTCGTGGAGCGTCACCGCGATCCGGCGGAAGTGCTGCGGGACATTCATGCCAAAGGTCGGGACAATGCCCGGACCCCCATGCACTGGGACGCTTCACCCCACGCTGGCTTCACCACCGGTACGCCCTGGATCGGCGTCAATCCGAACCATACCGAAATCAATGTCGAGGCGGCGCTGCGAGATCCGGACTCGATCTTCTGGTATGTCCGCGATCTGATCCGCCTCCGCCGGACGCACCGGGTGATGGTTGACGGCCGCTATGACCTGCACCTCCCCGATCATCCCAGCATCTACGCCTATACGCGGACGGACGAGCATCAGCAGATGCTGGTGGTGCTGAACTTCAGCGCCGCTCCCGTGGTCGTTGATGTGCCGCAGGAGGTGCGCAGGCCAGCCACGCGGTTGCTGCTGGCCAATTACCTGGCCCCAGGGCATCTCGAGCCCACGCTGGAGCTGCGCGCATTCGAGGCGCGGGTGTACCTCACTTCGCTTGAGCCCCGACATTCGACTGGTGACGACGGAGCTCAGGACCTTCCGGATGCCTTGGTGCGCCTGCCCGGCGGTTCGTCCCACGACCAACGTTCCCTGTCAGCGGGCTGGCAGGCGTCGAAGTGCGGGGTCAGGGCAGCGGTCTCCTGGAACCGGTCAGACTCAGGCGGGGTCAAATAGGAGGTCACGGGCCGACACCTCATTTTTGAACGATCCATTGCATTGCTGGCCCTGGCCTGCTATACTTTGATCGTTCAAATTTGAAGGCTGTGCTCAGGAGGTCACCCATGACCCGAACCACCATGCGGGACGTCGCCGCGCATGCCGGTGTGTCCTACCAGACGGTCTCCAACGTTCTGAACGACCACCCTTCGATCCGGCCTGCGACGCGTGACCGGGTGCTGGCGGCCATCCAGGTCCTGAACTACCACCCGAACCAGGCCGCCAAGGCGCTGCGTCAGTCCCGCAGCACCACCCTATGCTGCGCGTTTTTCGGCCACAACGTGGAGGACATTCATGACCCCTACCGTAACCTGATCCAGTCGGCCTTCGTGGCTGAAGCGAATGCCCACGGATACAGCATGACCACCGCGTTCCTGAACCAGGATCAGCCCGACACCCTCGACCGCTTTCGTCAGCGCTACCTCCAGGGCTTGTTCGGCGGAGCCGTGCTGGTGGGCACCACACTGCCCGCCAGCCAACTGCACGACGTCCAGGCCTGCGGCGTCCAGACCGTCCTGTTCGATCACCTGGTGCCCGGCAGTGCGACAGCCACCATCCACGCCGACTACGAGCGCGGCATGGCCGACATGGTCGCCCACCACGTGGCGCAGGGCCGCACCCGCCTCGCCCTGCTTATCCCCAACGGTGATCCTGGCAGCAGCGCTCAGGCCCGGTTGCGCGGCTTCCAGCAGACCGCAGCGGAGCTCGGCGTGCAGGCCGAGGTGGTGTCCAGCAGCTGGTCGTACGCGTCCGGCGAGGCGGCCATGCACGCCCTGTGGTCGAGCGGAGCGCGGCCAGACGCGGTCCTGGCGGCCAGTGATCGCCTGGCCGCTGGCGCGTTGCGGGCCGCGCATGACCTGGGCCTGCGCGTGCCCACCGACGTCGCGATCAGTGGCTTCGATGATTTCGAGTTTTCGCAGTACACCCACCCGCGACTGACCACCCTGCATGTGCCGCACGGGGAGATGGCACGCCAGGCCGTGCGGCACCTGGTGGCGTTGGTGGAGCAGAAAGAAGTGCCCACTTCTGACGCCTTCCCGGTGTCTCTCGTGGTCCGTGAGTCGGCCTGACGCCCGCGCCTTGCCCAGCCGCGCTCCGGCTGGAGACCCCAGGAGGCACCCATGTCCACTGGAATTGACGCCCCGCCGCTCCGGACGACCGCCCCACCGCGAAGGTTTCCCTCGCAGGCCGTGACTGGCTACCTGTTCATTCTGCCCGCCCTGATCGGCTTCGCAGTGTTCTACCTTTATCCAGCCCTGCGCGGCGTCCAGATCAGCTTCACCGACTGGAACCTGCTGAGCGAACCCAGCACCGTCGGAATGGCGAATTACAATGAAGTTATCCGCGACCCGAAGTTCTGGTCTGCTCTGGGGATCACCGTGAAGTACGTGCTGTGGAACATTCCGGTGCAGACGCTGCTCGCGCTGGGGCTGGCCGTGGCCATGGACCGGCTGGTCAAGAGCATGTTCGTCAAAGGGCTGCTGATCCTGCCGTACCTGCTGTCCAGCGTGGTGGTCGCCATGATCTTCCTGTGGCTGCTTGATCCCTTTCTGGGCATCGTCAACCAGTGGCTGGACGGCACCCCGTTAGGCAAGCAGTCCTTTTTCACTTCGGCGGAACAGGCCATTCCCACCATCGCCTTCGTCAACGTCTGGAAGCACATGGGCTTCAACGCGCTGCTGTTCTACGCCGGGCTTCAGGCGATTCCCCGCACGGTGTACGAGGCCGCGTCGATTGACGGCGCTTCGGAGCTGACGACCTTCCGCCGGATCACCCTGCCGCTGCTGCGCCCGGTGACCGTATTCGTGCTGGTCACGTCGTTGATCGGGTCCTTCCAGATTTTCGACACCGTGGCGGTCACCACCCAGGGGGGCCCGGCGGACGCCACCCGGGTGCTGGTGTACTACATCTACCAGAACGCCTTCAGCTTCTTCCGGATGGGGTATGCCACGGCGATGAGCATGGTGCTGTTCGTGATTCTGGTGGTGTTTACGCTGTTGCAGATGCGCCTGCTGCGCGCCAATGAATCCGACCTTGAGTAACGGCCCGGAGCCCAGGAGAAGCCCATGACCACCGTCCCCCGTTCCTACCACCGCCCCCGAAAGCCTTTCCCGCTGGGTCGCCTGCTCGCGTGGCTGGCCCTGGCCCTCATCCTCATCATTTCGGTGTTCCCAATTTTGATCGTTCTAAAAACCGCGCTGACCAGCAACCGGGACCTCTTCACCGAAGCGGCCCGCCTGTGGCCCAGCGACCCCACCCTGGTCAACTTCCAGCGCGTGCTCGGCCTGCTCAGCACCGAACAGGCCCAGGCCGCCGGCGGGTCCGGCAGCGCCGTGAACTTCCTCAGCGCCCTGAAAAACAGCGCCATCTTCACCCTGCTGATCGTGGTCGGTCAGACCTTTTTCTCCGCGATGGCCGCCTACGCGTTCGCCCGCCTGAAGTTTCCCGGCCGCGACGTCATTTTCACCCTGTTCCTAATTGCGATGATGATCCCCGGGATCGTCCTGTTCATCCCGAACTTCATCACCGTCAGGAACCTCGGCTGGCTGAACACCATTCCCGGCATGGTTGCTCCCTTCATTCTGATGACGCCCTTCGCGGTGTTCTTCCTGCGGCAGTTCTTCCTGTCGCTGCCCCGTGAAACCGAAGAAGCCGCCTTTCTCGACGGCGCCGGTCCCTTCACCATCTTCTGGCGCATCACCCTCCCCATGAGCCAGGGTCCCCTCGCCACCCTCGCCATCCTGACGACGATCGGCATGTGGAACGAGTTTTTCTGGCCGTTCCTGATCGCCAAGGACGAAGCTTCCTTCACGCTGCCGGTCGCCCTCCAGGTCTTCAAATCTCAGACACCCCAGGGCGTCCCCGACTGGACCGGACTGATGGCGGGCACCTTCATCACCGCCATCCCAGTGTTCCTGATGCTGATCATCCTCGGCCGCCGCGTCGTCGAATCCCTCGCGTTCAGCGGCACGAAGTAAAGGCACGCCATGACCGGTCCCGCGCCACCTCCAAGCCCCACACCCCTCCCGCGTCCTCCCGCCGCCCACCTCACTCCCCTGGAGGGACCCATCATGAAAAAACTGCTGACTCTGACCGCTACCCTGACGACCACCCTGGTGAGCACCGCCAGCGCCGCGACGACCATTGAGTACTGGCTGTGGGACGCCAACCAACAACCGGCGTACCAGCAGTGCGCGGCGAACTTCACCCGCAAGAATCCCGACATCACCGTCAAAATCACCCAGAAAGGCTGGAACGACTACTGGACCGGCCTGACCACCGGCTTCGTCAGCGGCACCGCCCCGGACGTGTTCACCAACCACCTCGCGTACTACCCGGAATTCGCCTCCAACAACCAGCTCGTGGACCTGAACCCGCTGATCAAACGCGACAAGGTCGCCACGAACGTCTACTTCAAGGGCCTCGCGGACCTGTGGGTCAAGAACGGGAAACGCTACGGTCTGCCGAAGGACTTTGACACGGTCGGCATCTTCTACAACGCGGACATGCTCGCGAAAGCTGGCATGAAGCCCACTGACCTCGCCAACCTCACGTGGAACCCTAAGGACGGCGGCACCTGGCAAAAGGCCATCGCGCGGCTCACCGTGGACCGTAGCGGCAACAATGGCCTCTCCCCCAACTTCAACAAGAAGCAGGTCAAACAGTACGGCTACCTGACCGGGTACGGCGCTGGCTTCAACGGCCAGACCGAATGGGCCTTCTACACCGCGCCCATGGGGTGGAAGCACAACAACGGCCTGTTCGGCACCAAGTACAACTACGGCGACCCCCGCTTCGCGCAGGCCATCCAGTGGCTCGCGGACCTGAACCTCAAGCACGGCCTGATTCCCAGCTTCAAGGACGTGCAGAGCAGCGGTGACGGTCTGTTCCGCGCTGGTCAGGCGGCCATGTTCATCAACGGCTCGTGGATGATCAGCGACTTTACCCAGAAGCTCCCCTTCAAGGTCGGCATCGCCCCATTGCCCAAAGGCCCGAACGGCAAGCGCATGAGCATGTTCAACGGCCTGTCCGACGCCATCTGGGTCGGCAGCAAGAACAAGGAAGCCGCCTGGAAGTGGGTCAAGTATCTCGCCAGCGTTGAATGCCAGAACACCGTCGGACGCTCCGGAGTCGTCTTTCCCGCCATTCCGTCCGCCACCAACCTGGCGGTCGCCGCCCACAAGGCCCGTGGCGTGGACGTCAGCTCCTTCGTCAACCAGGCCAAGGCGCCCGGCGGCACCTTCTACTTCCCCATTACCGACAACGCCGCCCAGGTCAACGACATCATGACGAGCACCTTGCAGCGGGTCTTCCTCGGCCAGGCCAAAGCGAGCGCCGTGCTCAAGGACGCCAACGCCAAAGTCAACGCGCTGTTCAGATAAGAGGAGAGGTGGGCTACCGCACGACCGGTCGCCCACCTCTGCCCCTCAAACCACTGAACGTGCCACGGCCTCCCGACTTCGCAAAGGACTTCCATGACTGCACCCAGAATCGCCATGATCGGCGCGGGCAGCACCGTGTTCGCCAAGAACCTGCTCGGCGACATCCTCAGCTTCCCCGAACTTGCCAGCGCCGACATCCGCTTGTTCGACATCAACCCGGAACGCCTCGACGTGACCGGGCAGGTGGCCAGCCGCGTCGCACGTGCGGTCGGCGCCCACCCCACCGTCTCCGTCACCACGGACCGTGAACGTGCTCTTGACGGCGCGGACTTCGTGATCAACATGATTCAGGTCGGCGGATACCAACCGGCGACCGTGACGGACTTCGAGGTGCCGAAGAAGTACGGCTTGCGGCAGACCATCGCCGATACGCTCGGCATCGGCGGGATCATGCGTGCCCTGCGCACCGTGCCGGTGCTGCTGGACATGAGCCGCGACATGGAGCGGCTGTGCCCCGACACTCTGCACCTGAATTACGTCAACCCCATGGCCATGAATATCGCCGGGCTCGCGCGCCAGACGCCCATCCGCACGGTGGGGCTGTGCCACAGCGTGCAGCACACCGCTGGGGAACTCGCGCATGACCTCGGGCTCCCCGCCTCGGAGATCGACTTCCTGTGCGCTGGCATCAACCATATGGCCTTTTACCTGAAGTTCGAGCACCGCGGTGAGGACCTCTACCCGCGTCTCAAAGCCCTCGCGGAGAGCGGTCAGGTGCCTGCTGGCAACCGCGTGCGTTACGAGATGCTGCGGCGTCTCGGGTACTTCGTGACCGAAAGCAGCGAGCACTTCAGCGAGTACGTGCCGTACTTCATCAAACGCGGCCGTGAAGACCTCATCGAACGCTTTCAGGTCCCGCTCGACGAGTACCCCCGCCGCTGCCAGGCGCAGATCGGCGGCTGGGAGGACCTGCGCGCGCAACTCCAGGATCCCACTGCCCCGCTGGAGGTGTCTCGCAGCGTCGAGTACGGCTCCCTGATCATTCACAGCATGGTCACCGGACAGCCGCGCGTGGTGTACGGCAACGTCATGAACGACGGCGGCCTCATCCAGAACCTCCCGCACGACTGCGCTGTGGAGCTGCCGTGCCTCGTCGACCGGCAGGGCGTGCAACCCACCCGCATCGGCCGCATCCCGCCGCAACTGGCCGCACTGATGCAGACGAACATCAACGTTCAGGCCTTGACGGTCGAGGCGCTGGTCATCGGCAAACGCGAGCACATTTACCACGCCGCCATGCTTGACCCGCACACCGCGTCGGAACTTGACCTCGACCAGATCTGGGCGCTGGTCGACGACCTTCTCGACGCTCACGGCGACTTCGTCCCGGCGGCCCTGCGCGCCCTTCAGGCTGCGGACTGAAGTCGCCTCCTCCCGCTGTTTTTTTTCTTGATCTTCCCCGGAGCTTGACCATGACCGACACCAACACGCACCGCTGGACCCTGCCTATCGTCCCGGACACTCTGCGCGTTTTGACCAACGGCTACCAGTCCTGGAGCGAAGCGGAGTTGCGACCTCTGACCGACACGCCCAGACAGGCGCTGTTCCAATGGATGACCGACCAGGGCCAGGACCCCGCCTTTCCGCCCAGCGATCAGGCGGGCGTCTGGCGCAGCCACACCCTGATTGCCCTGCTCCGTCCGGACGGCAGCGGCTGGGTTGGCTGCCTGAGGGACGCCACGCGCACCTTCGCGCACTGGGAGGTTCGTGCTGGCACCAGCAGTGTGGACGTGACCTGCGTCCTGGAAGGCGCCGACGCCGACGTGGCTTTCGAGGAAACGGCGGACGTGCAGACAACCCTGGAGCAGCTCAGCGGTGAACTGGGCCGCGCGATGGGTGCCCGGACGCCGGCACCGCTGCGCGTCTGGTGCTCCTGGTACTCCTACTACCGTGACATCACTCTGGACACCATGCTGAAAAATGCCCGGCTCGCCCACGAGCACGGCCTGCCGTTCGATGTCTTTCAGCTGGACGACGGCTTTCAGGCGGACCTGGGCGACTGGTTCGAACCCAGTTCCTGGTTTGGCGGCCACGCCAAGGACCTGCCCGCTCAGCTGAGGGAGCTCGGCTTCCGGGCTGGACTGTGGCTGGCCCCGTTCCTGGTGGGGCCTGAATCCAAACTGCGTGCGGCCCACCCGGAGTGGCTGCTTCAAGCGGAGGACGGAACGCCGCTGCTGTTCGGCAACAACTGGGGTGGCCCCTACCACGCCCTGGACACCACCCACCCGGAGGCCCTCGCCTGGCTGCGGGACCTGGCGGCCACCTGCCGCACTTGGGGGTACGACTACCTGAAAGTTGACTTCCTGTACGCCGGGTCGCATCCCGGCAAGCGGCATGACCCGGCGGTGAGCCGCGCGGAAGCGTACCGGATGGGGTTGCAGGCGCTCCGCGATGGCTTCGGGGAGGACGGCTTCCTGCTGGGGTGTGGCGCGCCCCTGGCGAGCAGCATCGGGCTCGTGGATGCCATGCGGACCGGGCCGGACGTCACGCCCTTCTGGGATGACGAGGCGCGGCGCGTGTTGCTGGGCGACGGCGCCGTACCCAGCGCCCGCAGCGCCCTGCACACCGCACTGACCCGTTGGTATCAGCACACCTGGTACCAGCCGGACCCGGACGTGATGATCGCCCGGCGTGAACGCAGCCTTCTCAACGACCATGAGCGGGGCGCCCTGCTGGGTTTGCTGGACGTGATGGGTGGCCTGCGGGCCAGCAGTGACCCCATGGAGTTGCTGGACGAGGTGGGGCTGGAGCTGCTGCGGCGCAGCCTGGATCTCAGCACCCCTGACCGCCCCCGCACCCTCACGGAAAGTTATGGAGGCGCCGTGACTCACTTCACTCGCGGCACCTTCAATCTGCTGAATACTGCCGTATCGGGCCTGGGCGCCCACAGCTACAGTGGTGTTCCCGTTCCCGAGGAGGACCTGCCCTCCCAGCCTGTGGCCGCCGACCTGCGGGAAGTTCATGCCTAAAGGGCGTCTGAGAAACCTCAGGGTGCACTTTTGGCCAGGCGAGTGCGCCTTGGTTCACGGGGGTCCTCCTCCGCTTGATGCACCGGGTGAGAAGGGTAGTCCAGGTACGTCGCCGACTGATCAGTACGGAGGTTCTCGTATCAAGCCAGCGGGTGCTCACGGCGCTGGAGAAGCTCCAGCAACCTTCTTACCCCGGCCGCGGCCGTTCGGTATTCAACGGCCGCCACGCCCTGATGGTCCCCATGCACGTACCGGTTCCGCACGTATCGCGCCCGCTCGTACTCGGCGATTTCGTCCTCACCCCATACTTCTCGTCGGAGCGCCTCATCCATGAGGGCACGCAGGCGAACGTTCTGGGACGAGGCATTGTCGGCCCCGTGCAGGAGGCGCCGCAGCAGCGATTCGATGAGTCCAACACCGAGCACCAACGCCGAGGCGTATTCCGCATTGGCGTACAGACGCTCGAATTCGGCACGCATGTCCTCATTGAGGCGAGGCTGGACACGTTGAATGGCTCGGACGAGGGCCTGCGCAGACGCCTGCACTGACTCCTCCTTGTCCAAGTCGACCATGACCATAGGCAAGTCTGGGAAAGGAGAGCGACTGGCGCTGTGGGTCGTCACCAATATCACCTTGACGCCCTCCTGGCCCCAGGTCAGCTTGACCGCCGCTTCCCCCCACGAGGTCGAGATGTCCACAATGACAATCTGCGCCCGCCGCACGAGCATCTCCAGCTTCGCGATGATCTGATCACCCGGCGCCACAACGTCGTCGGCCGTGAGAGGTACCAGCCCCTCCTGTGCTACCAGGGGAAACACGTAGTCCCGGTAGAACCATTGGTGGCTGTTCGGGAACTCAAAAAAGCAGATGTTGTTGGCGGTATTTTCAGGTAGGCGCAGTTGACCGGCCGAGTCGTCGGTCCGGTATGTACTGCGCTGTGCGAGCTTTTCCAGCAAGTAACGGTGCAACTCGTCAAATACCTGTGCCAGCAAGTCGCCGTACGCCCCGGCCTCGTCGATATTGATGACCGTGACGCCACGTCTGGCGTACCGCGCAACTTCAGTCGGCGAGGCGCGCACGATCAGCGCGTACGCGGGGCGGCGTAGCGTCCCCAATCGCTCAGTGACCACGCGCCAGATCAGTCGGAAGTCGGGATCGTCGAGGCTATACCCCACCAGTACAGCCGTGCGGCTGATCAGCAGATTGGCAAGGTACGTCGCCATGAGGGGGCGCTGCACGACGAACTTCTCGTAGTCGTCCTCGGTTGCCACGAGATGCGCCGGGTGATTGACGTCACCATGAAGTTTCAGGATGTTCGTGACCCCACGGGACACACCGATGGCCAGCTGGTACTCGTCCAGAATGGGATGATGAGGACGCTGGAGTTGGGCGTACTGCTGCTCGAGCAGAAAGTCGAAATTGGTCGTGACGACTACGTCGAACCCGAGGGTGCAGAATGACCGATGGGCTTCGCCAGGTCGCGCGTCATTCACGCGGATCATCTCGCGCAGTCGTTCGACCAGCACCACGCGAGAAAAACGGTGCGCGAACGCGGAAATGTTTTCAAGTGCGTTGTCGCAAGCCTGCTCCCCGAGGTGCCGGCCCATCTCTCGCCCTAGCCCGGCCCAGTCGGGGATGGCCTGACCGTCGGGTGTGACGGCGTTCCGGGACAGGCCAGCCCCCACGATAGGCAACCAGCGGTTATCCACCAGATCTTGTAACAGGGTTTCTGGAAAGTAGCGGTCGAGCAGTGGAAAGTCGGGCATAGGCGCGCTCGCCTATCGTATCGCCTGCCAACAAGGTGTGTGGGCCATCCTCGCTGGCGTTCTACATTGAAAACCCCATGCCCACTTCGCCTCGTCCTACTGCCGTGCGCCTCGTGACCGATGGGGCGTGCTCGGGCAACCCTGGCCCGGGCGGCTGGGCCTGCCTTCTTTCCAGCGGGACCCATACCCGCGAGCTCTGGGGTGGTGAGGCTCAGACCACCAACAACCGCATGGAACTCACGGCCCTCCTGGAAGGGTTGCGTGCCCTCAAGCGCCCCTGCCAGGTCCACGTTGTCAGCGACTCCCGGTACGTCATCGACGCCTTCGAGCAGGGCTGGCTCGCTGGCTGGCAGGCCAAGGGCTGGAAGAAGGTCAAAAACCCCGACCTGTGGCGGGCCGTTGCCGAGGCCGCCCTGGGACACACCCTCACCTTCGAGTGGGTGCAGGGACACGCCGGCCATCCTGAGAACGAACGTGCCGATCAACTCGCCGTGCGGGCCCGCGATGAGGCCGCCAAGCAGCCGCCTGTCCCCCGGTCAGGTCCCGTCGGCGGGCTCTTCTGAGCGGCGCTCGAAGAGGGGTCCTCCCCTCGTCGTGACGGGTACGAGGATGCCCCTTCCCCGAACAAGTGGCCCCTGCACGGCCGCTTTCCCCACGCAACTCACTGTCGCTTCAACACCCCCCGGGTGCGCGCAGCCCAGGAAACCGGGCCAGATGGACGGCACGGCGAAGACACACGAGAAGCAGCGGTCGCCCGCCATTCGCGCTGCCCGGGTGGCGAGTTGCCCCCGCAACAGAGTTAACGCTGCCAATCCCTTCCGGCCCTGCACCCCGACCAACAACGGGTCGAACACCTCGGGGTCTGCCAAGAGCAAGGGAAGGGTGCCGATCAGCCGCTCGGCGCGGTCCTCCCGGTAGGCGAAGCGCAATACGTCCCGCGCCACCGTATCTCGCAGGGTCAGCCAGTCTGGGCGTTGTGGGGCACGGCGGGCCAGGCGGACCGCCGCCCCAGGTGCCGTGACCCGCGCCAGTTGCTGGCGGACCTCGTCATCCAGGGTCTGCGCCGCCAGAAATGCGCTGCCCACACTCGCGAAGGTCTGCCCCCGCAAACGGACCGGCGCCGGTGCCCACACGCTCAGAAACTCGAAGGTGAACGACGTCAACCGGCCGGGAGCTTTGGGACGTCGGATCGGGGAGGAAGCCCGCGGCCGTACGCTCTTCTCGCGTACGGCATGACCTGACCGTTTGCCCCCGGTTCGTTCTAGAGAAGGAGAACTGGCCTTGGGAAAGTCTTCCTTCGCTGGTGCGGCCCCGAGCGCCTGCCGTCTGGCCTCACGCAATGCGCCCAGAGTGGGGGCCGCCACCGGGCCGAGCAGGTCGAGGACCGTCTCCCCCCATCCGGGCCGGATGACCGCTGCCCCCGCCCGCCAGTGGCCCTCGGCCAGCGCCCGGGCTGGGTCACTCGCGATGCCTGGAGGCACGACCCGTACGGTGACGTGCACCTCGCAGCCCGCCGCCCGCAAGTGGCGCAGGGTCTCCGTCTGCGTGACCGTCAGGGTCAGTGGGGCTCCAGAGGTAGCCTCAGTCCGGCTGCGGCGCTTGACCTCCACGACCACGGGGCGCCTGTCCCCCTGCGCGAGGACGTCGACATTCGTAAACGCGCCCGGCTCGGCGGCTGCCACGTATTCCACGTAGTAGGCCTCGACGAGCGCCGCGAGCAGGTCGCCAACCGGGACTGTGCGCCAGCGGGACGTGTCCGCGATTAAGGGGGCACTGGGCAGGAGGACCCGCTGAGCAGGTCGTGGCGCACCGGGGACGAGACAAGGCTGCCCGCGCACCATGGTGACCTGCAACGGCCACGCCGTGAAAGTGAGGGCCTGGTCATCCACGGCCCACTGAAGGAGGGTCACCCCGTGCAGTCCCTGGGCCACCTTGGCCAGAAGGCGGGCGTCGGGCGGGGGAAGGTCATGTGGGGAAGTGGGCGCGAAGGCGAGCCAGGTCCAGTCGCGGGGCTGGGTGAGCACTTGCACGAGCAGGTCCTGCCGCCGGACGCGGCGACGCAGGGCCCAAAAGCCGAAGCCCGCTACATGGTGGCCCTCGGCGCGCAGGGTGTCCCTCACCGCGGTTTCGGTGACTAGTGCATCGAGATGAGCGCGGTCCGGGGACGCCAGGCTCAGGAGAGCAGCGACTGTGCCGTTCACGCCCACCAGGATGCCAGGTGGAGGGGGCTGTCAGGCGCGCGCATCACGCACCTCAAGCCGAAGAAGCTGCAGGCAGGGGACTGAGGAACGCTCAAGGTACAAGGGAATTCTCCCCTTCGACTGTTCGCCACGCTGGCGTTATTTGGAAAACCAGAGCAATTTTGTGCGAGAACTGTTCCTCAGCAGGAGAGAGGGTCGTGTGAGCAAAGGAATAACGGATTGCTCTATGACTCAAGTTGCAGTTTAGTAATGATTACAGAGGACATTTTTCAGCAGTCCACATTGTGTAGCTGTCTTTCAAAGAAAGAAGCCTTGTAGGACACGGTGAGTGTAGGCGGTGCAGACCGCCTCCGCACGCGCAGCCAGCTGGGAGGTGACCAGTGCAGGCTGGGCGAAGGGGAGTCATGACCTGCTGTTTGCGTTCCTTCCGGAGAGGCAATCGTGGAGGCTTGCGCCGCCTCCCAGTCTTCCGGGTCTCCTGCTTAACGAGGTCAGGTCTGCCAGCAGATGAGCCCTGGCCCGGCCACTTTCCCTCCAGGGGTTCCGGGCCACGCTCACCAGCCGAGTCCCTCGACGGCCCACGCCCAAGGGCTGCCCAGGGTGGGCACGTAGTCCACTGTCCGCGTTGCCACTGGACAGCCAGGTGCCTCAACAGTAAGGGTGACCGTGCGAGGCTCGGCCACATCCGGCAGGCGCAACGGCGCGACTAGCAAACCCCCGCCCGGCCAGGGGTACTGCCGCGAGACGCTCCCACTGTGTGCCGCCTCATGCACCGTCAGGGCGCTGCCCCGTGGCGCTTGCCCCAGAACCCGGACAGCGTTGCCCGCGACGCAAACGTCGGACAAGACGATGGTCGCAGCGTAGTCGACGGCGAGGACGCGTCGCCATTCCCGGCGCACTTGCACTTCCAGAACGATGCGGTCGTCGCCTGCAGGCGCTTGGCGCGCGAGCGCGGTCAGCGTGGGGTGCGGGTTGACTGGAGCGTCCGGAGCCGACTCGAGCAGGACGCGCGGCCGGATGGAGCGGGCCGGAAGGTGGGGCGGCCGCAGCCAGCAAACGCGCAGCGCCTCGAGGTCACGTGCGTCGTGGACGCGCTCCACTTGGCCCCCCTCCGCATCCACCAGCCGGGCTCCAATGCTGGCGGCGGTCACGTCGAGTTCGACCCTCAGGTCCTCATCGAGAGTCAGGGCCACCCGGGTGGTTGCGGGGACGTACCGCTCGCCGCGCTTCTCCCAGTGGGGGTGCCAGCGGAAGGGGGCGAAGCGCCCGTCTTCCGTCTGAACGCGCCCGACGTGCCACTCACCCTCGATGAGGGGGCCGCGGGGCGTGGGCAGGGACCACGAGAGGGGTGGGAGGACGGTCACGGAGGCCTCCGCCCCGCGTTCGCCGTGAGACCAGGTGACGGCGCGGTAAGCCCCGGGAGGGACATCCTCAAAGATGGCCGCGCCGTTGCGGACAGGCACACGCTGGCCGAGGGGCACGAGCTCGACCTCCAGGTCCAGGGCCGCGGGGGGGGCCGTGACGCGCACGACGACCGCTTGGCCCGCCGGGTGGTAGCCGTCGGCGAGCCGCACCTGCACCCCGGGGGCGCGGGCAACCGTGCGCGTCGCCTGCCGCAGCCGCACCCAGTGCCGCAAGCTGGGGCGTAGACGTCCCAGCAGATCGCGCAGGGCGTGCTCAGACTTGTGGTGCAGGAAGGCGACGACGTTGGGCTCGCCCACGAGCACCCCGTTCTGCTCGAGGTGTTCGCTGAGGGCACGGTACGGGAGGCGGACGAGAGTGGGATCCGTGGCGAGCAAATGGTCGACGATGCCGGTGAGGGGACGGAAGAGGCGGTCGTAGGTGGCCGCCTGCCGCAGCGTCGCCTCATCGATGACCCCGAGTGCGTTTCTCAGGCGTTCGGGCGTGACGGTCTTGCCGGGGAAAATTTCAAAGTACCGCGCGAAGAGCGCGATGAGCTGTGGCGCGCCCAACGTGCGGTAGCCCCAGCTGTCTCGGATCGCCTGCACGAATTCCCGCCGGTCACGCTCGACGCCGTAGGACATGTGGCAGTGGGCGCGGGTGCGTGGGTCACTGTGCAGCACGGTCCACAACGCGTCGTAGCGCGTCTTCATGTTGGAGGGCTGCTCCAGGCCGAGTTCCTCGTGAAAGTTGGGCCAGAACTGGGTGTCGTTCTCAGGTACCTCGCGGTAGAAGGTGTAGCCGCGCAGATACGCCAGGAACAAGCGGCAGGTCGTCGGGTCGGCCGCCCAGGTGGGGGAATCGCGCCGCCACAGTCGCCGGACCACCTCGCCCAGTCGGCGGTACTCGTCAACCGAGACGAACAGGTCGATAGGTCCCTGCTGCTCGAACCGCTCGAGGAGGGCTTCACGCCAGTCGGTCACCCGGCGTCCTCCAGGCGCGTGACTTCAAGCCATCGCAGCATCACCCACTGCATCACGAGCGTACGGCGCAGCCCCTCCAGGTGGCGAGCGTCGGGGGCCGCGTCCGAATCGGTGAGAACCCCGTGCACTTCCGTCTGCCACGCGCGCAGCACCTCGCCGACCTCCACATCGGGGACGGTGAGGGCGGCGTGGGTCTCGTCAAGCTCCTCAAGAGTGAAGGCGAGCGGCTCGGCGAACTCGGCCCGCCAGAACCCTGGGGCATAGACGCGGCGGCGCAGCGCCTCGAGCTGGGCGCGCACTGTGGTGCTCCGCTCGGCGTCATGGGCCGCGCCGCGCAGCCGCTCGTTCTCGGCCCGCGCCTCTGCGAGCGCTTGGCGTAGCCGCGCCACTTCTGCGGTCTGGTCGATCTCGGCGCCCAGCGCGTCGAGAGCAGTTGCGGCGGCGTTCAAGTGCCACCGCAACTCTGCGAGGCGTGCCTCGGTCTTGATGTCCTCGGGCGTGGAGGCATCGAACTTCATGCGTTCCCCCCGAGAAGCTGCGAGTGCACCCGGGCGACCAATTGCCGAAGCTGCGTTTCCTGCTGCTGGGAGCGCAGGCGCAGGTAGCGGTCGGCGGCGGTGTTCGCCCCGTCTTCGAGCAGGCGCTCCGCACCGACGAGGAGGACGCCGCGCCGCGCGCCCGTGAGACGCGCGAGGTTCGTGGCGCGCGCGAGGCGCGGGTCGTCCAGGTTCCCCCGCGCGTAGGCGCGGTACATGCTGAACAGGTCCGCCAGGCGCTCAGCGGGGTCGTTGCCGAGCGCGGCGTAGTTGATCACGAGCGCCCCGGTGAACTGCGCGTCCAGGTCGGGTGGACGAGCAGGGGGCGCGGCCCTGCGCTGCGCGGCCAGGGTGTGCCGAAGCTGTTCAAGTTCTGCGGCCTGGCGCTGGCGGGTTCCCTCCGACTCGTGGCGCACCCGCGCGATGCGCTGCTGTAACTCCGCAACCGTCCGCTGATGCGTCTCTGTGGCTTGCGCGAGTGCGGCCTGGAGGGCGGTGTTCGCTGCTTCACGTTGCTCCACAAGTTGCCCGTGCGCCGCGCCAAGCTGATCTTGGAGCGTTCTGATCTCATCTTGTGCGGCGGCCATCCGCTGGTTCGCGTCGTTCTTCACGGCCGACAGGGCCTGCTCCGCTTCCATCCTCGCTGCCTTCAGCGTCTGCTCTGCTCCCGCATTCACTGCGGCGAACTCGCGCTGGAAGGTGAGGAGCGCCCCGGCCGCGTCACGCTTCGCCTGTTGCCGCTCCGCCTCGGCGCGGGCGAGTTCGGCCTCCAGCTCGGACGTGGCGGCATCCTGCTGTTCCTGGGCGGCCTTGGCCCGCTCGTCTGCCTGGGTGGCGGTGGCAAGCAGGCAGTCGGCAGGGCGCGCGTCGTCTCCCAGGAGACGTAGAGCGACGGTGAAGACGGCAGAGTCCACGCCTGATCTGAGTGCCTCTCCGTTCAACAGAGAGAGGAGAAGGGGGGCGTGCCGGTCAAGCCACCAGCCGACCATCCACTCAAGGAACCCGGGATGCTTTGTCCTGAGACGGTCGGCGGCGTTCACGACGTCCTGGTTCGTCACTTTGGCAAAGGCCTTGCCGGTAATCACCAGGGCGTCACGTCGCAGGTGGGGAAGCTTTTTGCTCCCCGCGTCGAAGTAACTGCGGAAGGCGTCTGCGAGGACCCGTGGAGCAGACGTGGTGAGGAGGGCGCGTAGGTCGTCGGTGGTTTCCGCGTGCACGACCTGGTGGATCAGGGCGTGACGGCGATCCTTGTCGAGGGTGTTCGGGGAGTCGCTCATATGACGGGTCTCTCGGGGCGGGTGGCACGGTCCTTGCGGCGGAGGTGGCGGCGGCCAGCGTCGTTGATCGCGAACGTGAAGCCAGCGCCGAAGGGTGTGGCGGTGACGAAGCCCTTATCCGCAGCGGCGCGCAGGGTTCGCTCGATCTCCTTGGCGGCGACGAACTCCAGGCGGCCAAAGTACAGGGAGCGCTGCTCGTACGGATGGAGAGTTCTCTGGAGGTCCTTACCCACGAAGCGGCGCACCTCACCGCGCAGCAACATGCTGATGCGTGTGGCCCCTTTGGCCGGGTACGCGCCCGTGTAGCCGCGGCGCTCATACTCGGCCTGGTCGTGCTCCAGAAACTCCAGCAGGGTGTCCTTAATGCGGTAGACGTCCTCGATGATGCTGACGCTTACCTGCGGGGCGAGCCCCCAGGGGGTTTCATCCCGGTTGCACACATGGCAGCAGGTCGCGCGATCGACGCGGGCGGGCATCGCCTCGCCGAAGAGTTCGAGGAGGCGCCGGCGCCGGCAGATGGTGCTCCGCACGAAGGTCTGGAGACCTTCGAGGTTGCGGCGCTTGCGGGCGAGAAGATCTTCCACGATGCCGTCGAAGGCATCGAGGCTCGCACGCAGCGGCGTCACCTCCAAGGCCGGGCGGTGGGTGCTATACAGCAGTTCGAGGGGATGGTCCAGCGAGAGCCGGTACAGCGCCTTGTTCAGGGCGTCGGCGTCGGTGGAGGGGATGTCCGAGAGGTCGAGCTCGGCGGGGGTGCGGCCGGGGCGGTACCCCCGCTGCGCGACGAGGCGGCCGTGGTGGTCGCCGAGGTGCGCGGTGAGTTGCTCGATCGTCCACGCGCTGAGCAGGCGGATCTTTCCCACGCGGTACCCGGTATGGATAATCTCCGCGTCCTCAAGGGCAGCGAGGAGGGGGGACAGGTCGTCGGCCTCCAGCAGCTCGCCCGTGGTGAGCAGGGTGTTCACCTGCTCGATGAGAAGATCGGGGTACGCCGTGAGGCGCCCGTGGAGTGTGAGGAGGTCCATCAGGGCGACGGCGTGGGTCCGATCCGGCACGTCCTGCCCCGCGAGCCAGCGGTACAGGCTCCAGTCGCGCTGGTCGTGCAGGAGCAGCGCCCAGGCTGGCTTACCGTCGCGACCGGCGCGGCCAGCCTCCTGCACGTACGCGGGGAGGCTGCGCGGCGGGTTGAAGTGAATCACGGCGCGGACATTGGGCTTGTCGATGCCCATGCCGAAGGCGGTGGTGGCGACCATGACCCGCAGTTCGTCGCGCATGAACTGCTCCTGCACTTCCTTGCGCATCACTCCGGAGAGGCCAGCGTGGTACGCGCCGGCGGGAAAGCCCAGCGCGTCAAGGGCCTGCGCGAGGCGGCTGGCGGCGTTGCGCGTCGAGACGTAGACGATGGCGCTCCAGTTCGGGTCCTCCCTGCGCGACCCCAGCCAGGATAGGAGCTGGACGACGTGCTGGAGCTTCTCGACCGGGTCTCCGCCAGTGCGCTGTACGTAGTAGCCGAGGTTCTCGCGGTCCGACGGTGCGGTGACCGTCACGGGATCGCGCATCTGCAACTCGCCGGGCAGTTGCTCCCGCGTGTCCGGCGCGGCGGTGGCGGTGAGGGCGGTGACGTGGACCTCGGGCGCGGCGGCGCGCAGGACGTCCATGGCGCTGGAGTAGTCGGGGCGGAAGTCGTGCCCCCACTCGCTGAGGCAGTGCGCCTCGTCGAAGACCACCCGTCGCAGCCGGCCCTCGCGGGCGAGGTCGCGCAGAGTGTTCTTGAGGTCCTCGCTGCGGTTGACGCGCTCGGGGCTGACGTACAGCAGGTTGACCTCGCCGTGGCGGACGTCTTCGAGGATGCCGCGCTGCTCGGTGCCGGTGCGCGCCCCGTGGAGCGCCGCGGCGGGGACCCCCGCCTCGAGCAGGCCGTCGACCTGGTCCTGCATCAGCGCGACGAGCGGGCTAACTACCAGGGTGAGCGCGTCGTCGAGCAGCGCGGGCAGCTGGAAAGTCAGGCTTTTCCCGAACCCGGTGGGCAGGTAGACCAGCAGGTCGTGGCTTGCCAGAACGGCGTTCACCGCTTCACGCTGCTCGGCCTTGAGGCGCTTGCCATCCCAGAACAGGTCGAGCAGCGCGTCGAGCGCCTCCTCGCGCGTCAGCTCGCCAGCGCGGACACGCGCTCGAATGTCACGCAGCTGGGTGGTGGTCGCGTCGAGGAGTTCCCCGCGGGGCAGTTGCTCGCGGTCGACGCCCAGGATGCCCGCGACGAGGTCATAGAACGCCGCGCGGTCGGCGGGGCGGTGCAGGTGCCCAGCCTGCACCAGACTCTCGGGGAGGGAGCGGAATACCACCTCGCGGTAGGCCGCCTGCAGGATGCGCTTGTCCCACAGCACGAACGCGCCTTCGCCACCGGTGTTCCGGGAATCGCGGATGAGGCGCCCGAACGCTTGAGTGAAGGTGAGGAGCGCCTTGGGCAGGTAGAAGCCGTACCACGGGTCGATGTCGCTGCGCACGGCAAGGTCCTGGCGGGCGCGCAGCAGCGCGTCGGGCACCGGGAACGGAATACGCTCGAGGTTGACGACCTTGAGGTGCGGGAAGTCGACGCCCTCCATGAACGCGCGCGTGCCGAAGGCCACGCGCGGGCCACCCCTGGCCATCTCACGCGCGGCGTCCTCTCGGGCGACGCGCGTGAGCGGCACGATGGGCGTGAGGTGTTCGAGGCGCTCGCCAGCGCGTTTCATCCGCTCGCGGCTGGTGAACAGGCTGAGGCTGCGGTGGGTGTGCGGGAGGAACGCGTCGAGTTCGGCTCCATAGAGATCCTCAAAGCGCCGGAGATTCTCCGCCCGCGCGGCAGGTAGGTGCGCTGGGAAGAGGACGTGCGCCTTCTCGTACGGCAGGCCCTCGGGCAGCTCGAGCTCGGCCGTGCCCGCGGGCAGGCCGAGGGTGCGGCGAACGTACTTGAAGTCGCCGCCGGGCGCGAGGGTCGCGCTGGTGAGGGTGACGCTCGCGGCGTTCGCCCACACATCCTGCAAGCGCGGCGCGAGGTCCACGGGGCGCGCGGCGTGCTCCCAGCCGCGCCCCGGCGTCCACTCAGTGGTGTGGATGACCGCGAAGGGATCGGGGCGCCGCCGGGCGTAGAGCAGCTGGACAAGGGACTGGAAGTAGTCCAGCGCCGGGTGCATGCGAGCGTAGACGAGTTTGTGGGGCCGGAAGGTGTCGAGGGCATCGCGAAGGGCGCGCAGGGTGCCGATCAACTCGTCCTCAACGCGGCGCAGCCGCTGCCAGTCGGCCGTTTCGAGGAGGTGGGCCGTGACGACGAGTTCCAGGCCGAATGTCTCGTCGCCGGATTCGTAGTGCGCTTTGACGAACGCCGCGACCGCGGCGTCGTATTGCTCGAGGGCGCGCTGCGCGCGCGGCAGCAACTCGCCCCGCGCCTGACGCGCGAGGTCGCGCAGACCCTCGGGGATCTCGCGAGACAGCGCCCCGCGCCTCTTCGGGTCATGTAAGCGGCGCAGATGAAACCGGACGTGGTCGGCGCGGAATCGCTCCGCGAAAGCCTCGGTAGCCACATCCTCGAGGTTGTGCGCCTCGTCGACGACGAGGTGCGGGCGCGGCCGATCGGGCTGGTCACCCGGGTCAGCCATGGTCGCGAGCAGCCACGCCTGGTTCGTGACGATGACCTGCGCCGCCGCGCGCTGCGCCCGGTCGATCTGGTAGCCGCACAGGTGGACAAACGGGCAGGTGTCGCGGCAGCGTGCGGCGTGCGTTTCCACGGCGAGCTCAAGTTCCCGGAAGGCGTCGCTGAACTGCCACGCGCCCGGCAGCGCCTCGAGGTCGTAGTCGCCCTGATGCGCGAACGACGCGACGATCGCGTGCGCGCGGCGCACTGCAAGGTCTGCCTCCCTCGCGCCGTCCACGAGGGTCTCGGCGAGGGCGTCGAGGCAGATGTACTTCCGGGCGCTCTTGGCATTGACGGCGTTGGTGGCATAGGTGTGGGACCACCCGCGAAGCTCGTCGTACACCTGCTGCTGCAGCACCTTGGTGTGCGTAGCGATGATGACCTGCTCCTGCGGGTGGGTGGCGAGGTAGTGCTGGGCCGGGAACAGGTACCCCTTGGTCTTGCCCGTTCCGGTCGGTGCCTGGATGACGGCGGCGGGCACGGCGCCCTGGAGAACGTCGCACACGCGGCGTGCCATCTCCGCCTGGGGGGCGCGGATGGTCCCGTCCGTCTGGCGCTTCACCCGGAAGCTGCCAGCAAGCGTCCTCACCGCTCGCGCCGCCTCGGGCGCGTCCGGGTCCGCCGCAAGGACCTCCCGCACTCCCGTGAAGCTCACGTCACGCGTCTCCACAGCCCTGAGGAAGGCGGGGACCTCTATGTCGCGCACGCGGCCTTCCCGTACCGCCGCCTCGGTCCAAGCGGGAAACAGGGTGTCTACGCCTGGGAAAGACTCGCCAGCGCTGCGCACGCGCGGCACCGCCGCGGGAACGCGCAGGTAGTCCATTAGGGCGTCCTCGCCCAGGGGGTCGGCTGGGAAGAAGCGTGCGGCGTCGACTTGCAAGCGCGACCACAGGCGGCGCGTGGCCTGCGGAACGTCCTCGCGCAGCAAGGCGTGAAAGACTTTCTGGTTGGCGATGACATCGGCGTGCGCGCGGTGGGCCCCCTCGAGCGGCTCGCCCAACAGGAACTCGTGCAGGTCGCCGAGTTGGTGGCTAGCGAGCCGCGCCGCGCGGCCGTCCGGGCGCCTCGCGTCCCGCAGGACCGGCAGAACCAGCCGCGCGAGCCACATGGTGTCGACTCCCTGACCGTCCTTCGCCGCCTCGGGGACGGGCAGGCCAGCGGCCTCAAGGGCACGCCGCAGGACCGGCAGGTCGTAGGTGTGGATGTTGTGCCCGGCGAGCTCGGCGTCGCCCACATAGGCGAGAAACGCCGCGAGTTGCCCCCGGGGCTCACGCTTCTCGCAGTCGTACTCATCGCGCGGGATGTGCGTGATCTTGTAGGTCTTGTCTGGAACAGGAGATGTGGTCGCGAGGTAGGCGTGGAAGGGCGGGTGGCCGTCCCGGACGGCGGCGATCTCCACGATCTCTGCCTCCTCGACCTTCTCCGAGGTGGTCTCCACGTCGAAGAACACCAGCAGCCGCGCTGGTGCGCTTACGTCGACGTTGCTCTGCACTCCACCAGCCTAGCGCCCTCGCCATGTTCGTGTGGCGCAAATGAGGCGTCGTGCTACGCTCGCGGGGAAGCCTTAGGTACGCTGTGTCGCTCGTCCCCCTCACTGAAGAGCAGCGCCGGATCGTCGCGCACGACCACGGCCCGGCCCTGGTGTTTGCCGTCGCGGGGGCTGGCAAGAGCACCGCCGCCGCGCACCGAATCGAGCGTCTCGTGCGCGAGCGGGTCTTCGCGCCGCGCGAAATTCTCGCGACGACATTCAACCGCGCCGCCGCCCGCGAACTGCGGGAAAAGCTGCACGCCTGGCCCCATTGCGCCGCCGTGCCGGCCACCACCTTGCACTCAGTCGGGTACCGCATCCTGAGGCGCGCCCTGCACTTGGGGCACCTCACCCACCTGCATCTCGGCGACGCAGAGCAGACGGACCTCAACGTGACCATCTATACCCGCGCCCTTGCTCAGGCCCGCGCCGACGGCCTCAACCTCGGGCACGGGGTGGACCGCGACGACTTCCTCGAGTACGTCTCGCGTTGCAAGGGCGACCTTCAGTACGCTGATCTCGACGCGGCTGGCCTCCCCCCCGAGGGCCTCGCCGTTGCGCGGCAGGCGCAGGCCCCCACGCCCGGCTCGCCCTACCTCGCGCTGTACCACACTTATGAGCGCGTCCGTCGCCGGGACGGCATCGTCACCTTCGACGACATGCTCCTCGACGCCTGGGAGGCCCTGGTGCGCTTCCCGGACCTCCTCGCGGACATGCAGAGACAGCACCGGTGTGTGATCGTCGATGAGTTCCAGGACGTCAACCTCGCCCAGAGCGAGATCGTCGACCTGATTACCCGCACGCACCGAAATCTGATGGCTGTCGGGGATGACGACCAGACCATCTACGAGTGGCGCGGAGCGCGGGTCGACTTTATCCTGGGGTTTGCCGAGCGGTACGGGGCCACCACGTACTTCATCCGCGACAACTTCCGCTCGTTCGCGCCGCACGTTGTCCTTGCCAACAAGGTGATCGAGCACAACACGCGGCGCCAGCCCAAGCGCCTTGAACTCACCCGCGGCTTTGCGGGGGAGACGCTTGTCCATCAGCATGCCAGCGCCGAGGAGCAGGGCCGCGCCGTCGCCTTGGAGATTGACGCGGCCCTGCGCGAGGGCACGCGCCGCAGCGACGTCGCGGTGCTCGTCCGCACCTACGCGCAGACGCCCTTTGTCGAGCATTTCCTGATCGAGTCGCGCATCCCCTACGTGGTCCGCGGCAACCTGCCCTTCTACCAGCGGCCCGAGGTCGTCGTCCTCGTAAGCTACCTGCGCCTCGCGGACGCCGAGCGCGCCCTCCGGCGCGGCGCGGGACTGAACGATGCCCGCCTGACCGTGGCCATGCGCGACTGGCATCGACTCGTCAACCGTCCCACGCGGTATGTGCCCAAGGCGGTCGCCGACGAGGTCGCCTTACGCGTTACCCGCTACCACCTGGCGTTCGGGCGCGCAGCGCGCCTCGTGGCCGCCGGGCAGAATGATCAACTCGCTACGCGCCTCACCGACCTGGCCGAGACCCTCGCGTGGCTCGCTGACACACTGGACGACATGCCAGCCAGCGACCTGCTCGAGGCGCTTGACCGGCGGGTGGGGTACACCCGACATCTCCTGATGCTCAGCGGCCTGCCCGAAAACGCCGAGGGCCGTGTGCGCAACGTCCAGGCCTTTACTCGCTACGCGCGCGACAAGGGCAGCGGCGCGCTGTTCCTGCGCCACCTCGACCACATCTCCTTCGGGTGCGTGGGGGGCAACGCGGCCGACGAGACGGACGTCGTCATCCTTACCACTGTCTTCAGGGCTAAGGGGTCCCAGTGGCCCATCGTGTTCATTCCCGACGCGAATGCGGGCACCTACCCTATGGGCGGCCCCGACCGCTTGGAGGAGGAACGCCGCATCTTCTACGTCGCCCTCACGCGCCCTCAGCAGACTCTGCACCTGCATACGGTCGTCGGCGCCCCCACCTCACCCTTCCTGCTCGAGGCGGACTATGAGGCTGCCCTTGCTGATACTGGCCGCCTGCGCGCCGCCTTGGAGCGTGACCCTGCTGCGTGGGATGCCACGGATGCCCGCGCGATTCTCACTCTGCCCGCCCGCCTTGGCCTTGAGCGGTACCTGAGGGCTTGGTGGCCCTCCCAGGCGGACGGGGACCATGTCCTGGGGGTCGCGCGCCACGCGGCGCGGCTCCACGCAGCGGCAAGCCTCCTGTCGGCACACGATGTGTTGAGCGGTACGGAGGTTGACAGCGGCGTCTGGGACGCCTTTGGGCCGGGGGAGGAGCCGGATGAGGTGGACCTCGCCTTGGTTCGCGCTATCACCACCTCCAGGGAGGCTCCGGCACCAAAGGCGGTTAGGCTCACGGCGTTCGCCCACGGTCAGCGGGTTCACCATCCGAACTTCGGAACGGGCACTGTTGTCGCCGTGGAACGGGACGGTCGCGAGGAGAACGTCACGATCTTTTTCGATTCCGGCAGCACTCGCACCATGCTGGCTCGCTTTGCCCAATTGACGGACCCCGCCCGTACATAGACGCAGGCCAGGAAGGTTTCCCTTCCTGGCCTCAGGAGAGCGGGGGTATTGCCTTAGGGATGGCAGGCGCTGGTTGCCTTGCGAAAGCCTGGATCCTGTTGCCCCTTTCAGCTCGGCTCTCTCTCGAGTGCTGTTGCCACCCCCTGGGCAAGGCGTGTCGCTCTCTCCAAGTTGGTGTTGCCCCCTTGGGCGCTGAAGCCCGCGCTGTGGGTGGAGTGCACATGGTCGCGCAGGGAAGCGCGGCGCAGGTCACCAGGCGGGGCATACGGGACACCGGCTTTGCGGCAGGCCGAGTGCAGGGCGGCTCGCAGGTCGCGCTCGATCTTGTAAGGGAAGACCTTGCCACGCGCAAAGAGACCCCCCGCGTCCCGGTGCAGGGCTTGCAGCGCCTGGAGTGCCACGTCACTGAGACGCGTGACTGTATGGGGCCGCAGGGCGTCTCCAGTGCCCATATCGAAGTCGTCCCACTGCAAGAGCAGCAGCTCACGGACCCGGTAGGCGTGTTCGTCGATCAGCACCAGGGCGGCGTGCAGCGCAGGGTCGCTCCGGGTGACGCGGTGCAGGGCCGCGACTTGTTCGCGGGTGATAAGGGGAGCCCCAGCGCGTTCGTTGGGAGGACGCTGGATGCCGTCCAGTGGATTATGGGTGAGGACCCTAGCCTGAATGGCCTGATTGTAGATGTTGCTAAGGAGAGAAAGCCGCAGGCGAATGGTGTTGGGTTTGGCCTCTGGACCACGGTGATTGAGGCGGGCGACCTGAAGGAGCCAGGCGTGGAACTCGTCTGGGGGAGAGAGGAGGTCGATTCCGTCCGTAGCTGCCTGTTTGAAGATGAGGCTCAGCAGCGTGAATGCGGTGTTGGGGGGAACTGGGAGCTGGTCGCGGACGTGGGGGAGGAGTTCGTCGAGGCGAGATTGGGTCAGGGCATCCCGAATCTTGGTGGCGCGTTCATCGAGAAGGTCCATGCCCGAATGTAGCAGTTAATCACCGTTATTAGACAGACTGCCTTCTCTGCCCCCTCCTCCCTACCCCTCCCCCCAACCTCCGCTCCAGGTGCTGATTCAGCACGTGAGGAATCGCAGCATCCACCCTCAGCTCTCGCTCTAGCATGTCCCATGAAAGCGCCGGAACTTCACCCACCTACACGCGGTGAGCCGCCCGGAAGTACGCCGCATTGAGTTGCTCGGCATGAGGCACATCAGACGAAAACTTCTGACGAACAACCGCTTCGACACGCTCCAGGTCAGGACGCAGGATGCTGCACATGAAGCAGCAAAACCAGCTGACCAATCCAGGGAAACACCCACCGGCTGCGGAGTCTTCCCCAGACCCCAATGGGTGACTTCAGGCGGGACCCCTAGCGCAAGACGCATCCGGGCTACCGTGCAAAGGGACTGAGCAGTGAACGCTGTCCCGGACGCGAGAGCGCCCGGATTGATAACCCAAACCCCTTGGTCCAACGTCACCATAGGAATGTGCTTGTGCCGAGACATCACGATGCGTGCGCCTGCGGCCTGAGCGTGAGCCACCAGGTGTCCCATGCGTCCCCTTTTCACAACTCCATCTCGTCGGCTCGCCGAGCGAAATGACTGTGCCACAGGAAAACCCTGTGCGTTTGAATGCTCAGGCTCGGCCGCTCGGGAAGTTCGCGCTGCGCTGTCCCGGTGTCCTCGAGCAGCTACTCCAGGTGTGAGCTGATGGAGGACCCGAGGTTTCCCGACATCATCGGGATGGAGGATCAGACCGACATTGACAAAAGCAGCTGATCAGGCATGTTCTTCTGCGATTCCATAGGTGCGGTACAGCATAAGCCTGGGCTGGGGCGGGAAGGGGTGTGTCTATTAACGGTGGTTAAGTGGTAGGTGCAAAAATGGCCGCGCCAGCGCCCCATCCGGTTGCTCCTCATCCGCTAACCCCAAGGCCTCTCAACAACCCACCCATCCCCGAGCCAACCCCCACCCCAGTTCACGTAATGAGAACAAATAGGCGCGTTGCACGCATTTCGCGCGAGGCGGTATGCACCCGGCCCTCTGTACCGGACATCTTCAGGTTGAAGCTGTGCTGGACGGAAAATCTCTGAACGTGTGATCGGTCGCGAAGTGGCACGACAAACGGCGGTGTTTTGAGTGTGTGACCATCCCAAAACCCGCCGATCTCCAGCGTATCGAACTCACCCGCCACTTCAAAGCCTGCGTGCCCTTCCTGCGCCACGACACGCTGCAGCGTGTCGTGGACTTGATCTTCGCGATGGTGACGGCCCGAAGCGTGAACCAGAGTGACCTGTGCGCCCACCTGCCCGGAGTCAGCTCCCTCGACGCGAAGAGACGCCGGGTGGAACGAGGGTACCGGGATCCTCAGCTCACCGAGTCCGTCTTCCTGGCCTTCCTCCTGGCCCTGCTGCCCCCAGGGAAATTGCTGCTCAGCATGGACCGCACGACGTGGGAGCGCGGCGAGTCGCCCCTGAATCTCCTGGTGCTTGGCGTCGTCCTGCACGGCTACACGGTGCCACTCGTCTGGACTGCCCTGGATCACGACGGCAACAGCGGTACGGTCCGGCGGATCCAGCTGGTCTCACGACTCCTGAAGGCCCTTCCAGCGGCCCGCTGGAAGGGCCTCGTCGCCGACCGGGAGTTCATCGGCGGCGAGTGGTTCCGGTTCTTGAGACGGAAGGGCATCAAGCGCGCCATCCGTATCAGGAAGAACGCCGTGGTCGACGAGTTGCGTGTGGATGCGTGGTTCGGTGATCTGAAGGTCGGAGAAGTGCGGTGCCTCGCCGAGCGGGCCAACGTGTACGGGGAGGTGATGCAGGTCGTGGCCACCAGGTCCCCCGCGGGGGACCTGGTGGCGATCGCCACGGATTTCAGCGTCTGGGACACCTGCGTCCTGTACCGGGCGCGCTGGTCGGTGGAGTGCACGTTCGCCAGCCTCAAGGTGCGCGGGTTTGACCTGGAGCGGACCGGCATCACTCGACCAGACCGACTGGAACGGCTGTTCGGGCTGGTCATACTGGCCTGGGTCAGTTGCCTGCGGGTGGGCGTATGGCTCCAGGCGCACGTCCCGATCAAGGTGAAGGCTCATGGCCGCCCGGCCATGAGCCTGGTGCGGTACGGCGCAGAGCAGCTGTGCAATGCCCTGCGGTGGAATCTGCCCGAATTACCAGGGCTGATCAGGCTGCTGAGCATGCCATTTCACGTGCCAGGCGCAGTTTGAAGGCAAGATGTCCGGTACAGAGCACCCGGCCCAAACAACCCCCTCACTGCGGGTGACCCGATACGGCGTAGATGGAGATAAGCCTCGAAGATAGGAGGCACCATCATGACCGACCGCAGAACCCACAGCGCCGAGTTCAAGCGAGACGCCGTCCAACTGGCCCAAACCAGCGGCAATCTTTCCGGCACGGCCCGCGACCTGGGCGTCAATGCTTCTCTGCTGCGCAGACCTGACCCGGCGCCCGAGCGGGAAGTGGATCATTGATTTTGATCTGATGACGGAACAAGAGGCCCGGCAGTACCTGGCTCCGTTTGAATATGTCGAGCAATACGTCCAGCCTGCACGGTTGAACAACGGGCGTGAGGGTCGGCGGGTGTATTGGTGGCGCCTCGGCGAATCTGGCGCAGCCCTGAAGCGGAGGACAGCCCCCTTCAGCCGATTCATCGGCATCCCTAGGGTCGCCAAACATCTCCTCCCAGTCTGGCTACCTGCAGGCACCCTGCCGGACACCCAGGTCGTGGCGGTGGCCCGTGACGACGACTTCACTTTCGGGGTGCTAGCTTCCATCTTTCACCGCGTCTGGGCCAGGGCGCAGGGCACGTACATGGGCGTCGGCAACGACCTCCGCTACACACCCTCGACGTGCTTCGAGACGTTCCCCTTCCCCCGTCCGGTTGAAGACCACCGCGCGGAGGTCGAGAAGTGGGCGCGGTACGTCGTGCAGTTGCGTGAGCATCTGCTGGGGCAGGACCCGAAAGCGACATTGACGGGTCTGTACAACGCTGTCGCGGGGCTACGTGTAGAGTCGGACGCGACCCATCCCGTCGCCGCCCTGGCGACCGCGCATGACCACCTCGACACGGCCGTCGCCGCCGCCTACGGCTGGGACTGGACTCTCACCGAAGATGAGGTGCTGTCCCGCCTGCTGGCGCTGAACCTCGAACGCTCATCTGCGGGCACGGACCTTGCCTGAGCGACGTACTCTGCTCCGCATGTCCGACCGCGCCCTTCATGACGCCGCCAATGCCGAGCTGATTCAGCTGCTGCGCGAGGCGCTAGAGGAAGTGCCCACCGCAGAGGTGGCAAGTCCGCCAGCCTCACCCACCTCTCAAAGCAAGGCTCCCTGTGGCGCTCAGCTGGCCCCGACCGCCTCACTGGATTGACCCTGGGAGTCCAGTGCCCCCTGTAATTGGACCGCCGCGTCGAGAGCATCGGCGTAATAGAGCAGGCGGCTCGTAGCGTGCCCGCCGCTGATCAGGCCACTTCCGGCGTACAGCACGCCGTACATTGAGCAGATAAAAAGCGCGACGAAGACCCACGAGGGGATGGCAGGCAGCCAGCCCCGCACCACGTTCCAGGTGGTCGCCAGCGCCAGCGCGCTCAGCAAAATCCCGACGAGGCCATTTCCCCTTGATGACCCCAGAGCCGCCACTACGCGCCGCGCGACGAGGCCGCCATGGGCACGACAGAGCTGAGCAACGTAGATGAGGGCGGCGCGGTCGCAGGGCAAGAGCTTGGCGATCAGGTCCTCCCACACGCCCGCAGTCACCGCGAGATGCTCGACGCTTTCAGCGCGGCGCTCTTGGAACGGCCGTCCCCGTAAGGTAGGGTGCGGCTGTGCCGCGTGCGCTTGGAGGGCAGCCAACACCTCGTCCACGGCGTTGAAGAATGGGTTCCGTTCCGTCACGCTTTCTGTATAGCGGAGCGTAAACGCCTGGCCTGTGGCATACCCTGCTCTCAGGCGCCCCGCCGACCTGCTCGACGGGGTGGCCGACGCCACAGGGTGTCACGCTCCGGGCTCTCCTCGCCCTGCTGGACGATCTGCATGTCCGTTTCGAGGTGGTGGGCGGCGGCCTGACCGCATACCTGCCGGGTCACGCCAATCAGGAGGAGCGCGCCGCGCAGGTGCTGCACGCTTGGCTGGGTCAGGAGCGCGAGAATCAAGTGGTGCCGTCGGGCTGAGGCGCCCAGTCGCGCGGTTGGCCGCACATCTTGACTCGATGAAGGGCAAGGAGAGGGGGATGGACTGATTCCCTTTACCTTCATTTACAGTTGTGCAAATTTGTGAAAACTACGCCGTCGGCAGGCTATCGCCCCTGCTCAAGGCCCGCCACAGTGGATTCGCGTCTTTCTCAATGCGGCCACAGCAAAAGCCCCCGGTTGGGGGCTACCCGCCGACTTCACCCCTCGTCACTTCTGCACCCCGGCTCGTCTCCTGCCTGCTAGGCTCGACCCACGAACAGAAAAGGAAGGATGGTGGGAGGTCCCCACCGTTCGGAGCCCCTGCGTCCATGGAGAGCCCGCGTTGACGAACACACCAGCACGCCGTTCATACCGTGATCTCACCCCACGCGAGTACGGCGGCGAGGAAGCCCGGAAGGGGTTTGATTTTCAGGATCACGTTACCGCCGGTTACTGCCTGGACATGCTGCTGGGCGGCGACCTGGTCGAGGTGTGGTGTGAGACGCTAGATGACGTCACCCTGGTCCACGATCGGAACGGACATGAGACGTATGAGTTCGTCCAGGCCAAGAGCAACGACCTGGGCAAGCACTGGAGCGTCACCGACCTGTGCCGACGAAAGACGGTAAAGGTCAGCGGAAAGATCGTGCACCAGCCCGGCACGTCCATTTTGGAAAAGTCGCTCGCGAACGACGCTGGGCACGAACCCTGCGGCTTCCGGGTGGTGACCGCTGGCCCTGTCGACAAGGAACTGGCCCTCCTGAGTTTGCCCCTCGACGCACCAGGGCGCGCGGCAGCCGATCCCGCCTACTGCTCCTTGCAGCAGCGCATCACCGCACACGTCGCCGGGTTCACCTCCACAAACGGACGTGACGCCACCTTCTGGATGAGCAACGTGGTGTGGCAGGTCATGTACTCTGGGGACGCGGTTCAGGACAGGAACCTGTTGAAGTTGGACCGTCTGCTCGAACTGCGGGCCGTGGTGCTATTTCCCGACCAGCGCGCTGAACTGTACCGGCAACTCGTCGGAAAGGTGTACGAGGCGGCCAAGGCGCCCTTCGACGTCAATCCCCTTGCGAAACGCTTGACGCGGGACGCCTGCTCGCAGTGGCTTCAGGAGGTCGTGGACCGCGCCCGGTTCCCCGGCGCCGCCGGAAAGGGCATGTTGCTGCGCCAGAAGCTGGACCTGGGAGGCCTCGGTCACTACCAGGTGACGGCGCGCGAGCAGCAGATGTACTACCTGATGCGCCGCCGGAACCCGGGGTACCTGAACACCTTCGACGCCCCGCTTGCCGAGGCGGAGGCGCAGCGGGCCCTCACGCGGCTGAACGTCGAGCTGGACCGGGGCAACCTCACGGAAGGTCCTGAGTTCCTGGCGCAATGCGATGACATCCTCCAGGGTATCGCCCAACGCCTGGGTGAGCCGGGGACCGGCCTCCCGTCGTACCTCACCGGCTTCATGTACAACCTCGCCGACCGCTGCGTCTTTCGTTTTCGTAAGGCCGGGCCATGAGATCCATCCGGCGCCTGGGAGACCTGCCGGCTGGGCGTTCGCTCGCCGCCGACGACCTGTTGGAATTCCACGCGGCGCGCCTGCTGTTGCTGCTGCACCTGTGCGGCACGGCCGGCCGCATTGACGGCCTCACCAAGCTCGCGAAGCTCGACTTTTTCGTCCGCTACCCGCAATTTTTCAACGAGGCGGTGGCGCGCGAGGGTCAGAACGCGCGCTCCGCGACGCAGACTGTGGAGTCCAGTATGATTCGGCACCACTACGGCCCCTGGGACAAACGGTACTACCGGGTTCTGCCCTACCTGGAGGGGTGTGGATTGATTCAGGTGCGGAAAGAGGGCAACGCGTACCGCTTCGAACTCACCGGCATCGGCCGGGAGGCGGCGAAGCGTCTCGCCGGAGACAGGGCCTTTGAGGAGATGGTGCAGCAGATGCAACAGGTGAAAAAGGCCTTCGGCGGTCGCGCCGGCTCTGCCTTGAAGAGACTGATCTATGAGGTGTTCGACCGGGAGGTCGGGCAGAAGAAGCTCGGTGAGGTCATCCGCTGATGTCGCACAAAACATTGTTCATCAAGCGCCTCGCGCGCTACCCCGAGTCCGGTCCGTACGACCAGCTTCACTTCCAGCGGGGTGTGAATGTGCTCGTGGGGCCGCCCAACACGGGCAAGACCCAGTGGTTACGCATGCTGGACTACCTCTGGGGCGACCCCGGCTCTCCCGAGCAGGCGTTCGACGAGGACCTGGCCGAGAAGTACGAGCGGATTGAGGCGCTGGTGGAGATCGGCGGGGAGGAATTCCTGCTGGAGCGCCGCTGGAAGGAAAAGGGTGGCCGCACCAAGGTGTACATCAACGGCGAAGCCGTCGGCACCGACGAGTTCTCCTCGCGTTTCCTGTCGCTGCTCGACCTGCCGCTGGTTCACTTTCCCTCGGGCAACCCGTACGCCTCGCGCAAGTGGCCGTTACTGAGCTGGCGCGAGCTGTACCGGCACATCTACCGCCGTCAGGATTCCTGGTCGGACCTCGCGGCCCGGCAACCCGAGGGCACGCAGCACGCCTGCCTGCTGTACTTCCTCGGCATCGCTGAACACGTGTACTCCGAGACGTACAGCGAGGTCGTCAACCTCAACAAGCAGCTCGGCGCGATCGAGACGACCAAGGAGCAGTTCGCGAAGCTCCTGCAACGCGTGTCCCAGGAACTCATCGACGCGGAGAACCTGGGATTGAACCTCACCGGCGGGTCCATCGACGCCGCTCAGGCCCAGTTGAAAGAGGAGCGCGACCGCCTCACGGCGGAACGCGAAGACGTCCTGCGCTCCGCTCGGGAACAGGTGCCGTGGGACGGCGCCGCCGAGGTAGACCGGTTGTCGAAGCGGTGGGAGGACGTGCAGGTCGCGCGGCAGCAGCTGGCGGACCAGCAGCAGCAGGCAGAGCAGCGGCTGCACGAACTTCAGGCGTACGCCCAGAGCGTGGCGGACGAACTGGGCCGGATGCAGCGGGCGCAGGCGGCTGGCAGCGTTCTCGCAGACCTCAGGGCCACGCACTGCCCGGTCTGCGACCGCGCGGTGAACCCGAGAGACACTCCTGCCGGGCACTGTTACATGTGCAAGCAGCCGGACGAGTCGCCGCTGGATGAGGAGGCCAGTCGCCAGCGGGTCGAGTTCGAGTTCGCCCAGTTGCAGGCCGAGGCGGAGGAAGCGGATGGCCTCGTGCGGTACGCCGAGGAGGAGGTCGCCGCCCACCAGCGGCAGGCGCGTCGCCTGCGCGAGGAGTTCGAGGAGGTCGCCGCCAGTCTGCGCCCCATCCAGCGGGCGACCGCCGCGATCGTGCCGCCTGAACTCAGCCGCATCGACAATCAGATGGGGCGCCTGCACGAGCGTGAGCGGCAACTGGAACGCCTCAGGTCGGTCCTGGGCCTGAGACAGGAACTCATTGAGGAGACGGAGCGCCTGCAAACCCAACGGGATGAACTGGAACGGGAACTGGAGCGACGGGTGGCCACCGTCGACTTCGAAGAAGCCGCTAACGAACTGGCGAACGGCATGAACTTCTACTTGAAGGGCGAAGTTGCGCGCGCGAACCCGGACGCCTGGACGCAGGAGAGGGTGAATGTGCTCCTGCGGGAACGGGGGTTCACCATCAATGTCGGGGAGAAGTCGTGGAGGAAGTTGGGGGGGACGATGTCCCTCTTCTTTCTCGTCGCGTACAACTACGCCCTGTTGCGCTTGTCCCCGTGGGCGCCTTACCGGTACCCGGGCCTGCTCATCCTGGACATGCCAGCAAAATTCGAGGACACGCAGATGACCCGCGATGAGCGGGAGCAATTCGTGGTCGAACCGTTCGTTCGTTTAAGGAAGCAGGCGCCCACGCACGAGTTCCAGGTTCTCGTCACGGGAAGAAGTTTCTTCGGGTTGCAGGACGCACACCGCATAGAACTCGACACCATCTGGACGTGAAGGTGTGCGGGCACGGCTCGGCATGATTGACGGGTCCTCACCAGTGAACAGAGGGCCGTTCTGCATGGGGCCCCTCAGTGGATGACGCGTCCGTCCTCGCATTGACAGCTCCGGTTCACACAACCACCGGTCAGGTTCGACGGGTGGGCGCGGGAAAGCTTACGGGGTACGTCGCGGCCCCAGGACTCCAGTTCGTACAACCACTCCAGGGTGGAGGACAGGTCGCTGGAGCGGCCGACGATGACGGCGAAGTACCCGTCCACCATAACCCGAGCGAGCACTCGCGTCTTCAGGGCGGTTCGGCGGGCACTAAGCGCACGGGCACGGTGGTCACTTGCTGCGCGGCGCACTTCCTGCACCTTGCAGGCACCTCGGTCTCCTGCCTGGGCGTCGTGAACGTCTGGGGACCTGGTGCCCGCCCCACCGGGCAGGGCGAGCAGGAGCGCTCGATGCTCCGAGGTAACCTCGTTCCTGACGGACGTGCCGCACACCTTCCCGTTCCTCACTGAACTCCCTTCGTATGAGGAGGGGGGAACCAGACAGCGCGGACACTGCGCTTATGGCTTCCCCACCCTCCTCTCCCTGGCGGCACGGTGCACTATGGCTCGTCCTATACCTCGCGGCGGCCGCTCTCCTGATTGGCGGCGTGCTCGCGCTGGTGGTTTACGGCAGGCTGCCGATCTCCAGCCTGCCGGTCGCGGTCTTCCTCCTCGGCTTGGGTGGCGCCGTTCTGGGACTGGTGTTCACCTTCCGCCTCACCGGGCCCGCCCTGAGCCGCAGGCGGGAGCTGGCCCTGGCCCGGGTCCTCGCCGACGTCACCGCCGGGAAGTACCCCGCCGCTCCGGATGAGATGTGGCTCTTCCAGCGCCGCGGCTGGTGGACTCCAAGACGGGAACTCACCCCGCTCGGCGAAGCGGTCCTGGCCCAGGGCAGGGGAGAAGGCCGTGCCTGAGCCACCCCCGCCGCTGCTCACGGTTCAGGCCAATGTCCTCCAAGACCGCTGGGGCGCCACACCTTCGACGGGAACGAGGCGCTGATTCAGTTCCTCGGCAGGCTTGACCGTAGGGAAAGAACGCCCCACCCCCACGAACCGTTGGGATGACGGATATGGCGTTCCATCCAGGCGTTGCCTAACAGCGCGTGCGTACTCCAAGTCCTTACGTCTCCAACAGAATCCCCCGGTGTACGATGGGCGGGAGCATGATCGATGACTCCCTTCCGCCCCTCACCCGACCCGATGTGGTCTCGAAGACGCCACTTCAGCTTCCGCTCAACTTCCGGCTCACGGAAGAGGCGTTGCGTACCCCAGGGGAGGCCCTGCTGGCCGCGGGAGACTACACCGCCATCTGGCAGGTGGTGTACGTCCAGAAAACCCGCTGCGATGGGTGCGGGCGTCCCAAGCAGGCCAAGGAGCTGGTCATCATCCGGGATAACGACACCCTCGAGGAACGGCACGTCGGCCTCGACTGCATGGAGAAGCTGTACGGGGAAAGTGCGGCCCGGTTGAGGCAGCACGCCGGTGATGTCCGCGCGGCGCGCCGGGGCCTCTTGAGCAAGCTGAGGCTCAAAGACGACATCTCCACCGAGGAGGCGATCCGCCGGATTCGGGGGATGGTGCTCGCCCATGTCCCCCGGCCGGAACCTCATCTCACCTTGTTGGACGGCATCGACACCCTCACGCCAAACAAGCACGAGCAGGATCAGCTCGCCCGGTTGCAGGACCTGGCCCTCTACCACCGGGAGTGGCAGGACGACCCCGACCGGGCCCGGCGACGCTGGTCCGCGCTGAGCACCCATCCGCGGTTCCTCTACAGCGGACCTCGGAACCGGGTGAGGGAAGCCTGCCAGCGCGCCCTGCACAGCGGCACCCAGTTACCGGAAGATGAAATTCATCAGCTCAACACCTGGCTCGCGCAGGCCCAGACCTTCGATTCACCCCTCCGCACCATGACCCGGCCCGAAGAGTACGAAGGTCAGGAAGCGTACGAGGCCGCCGTGGAGGAAACCCTTGCCCTGTACATGGGAGCTGCCGTCCCCCAGCGGGTGCACTGGCGCCCACCCTTCATCCCGTCCCCGGAGGAACTGGTCTCGGTGGACAGGCGGGAAGGGTACGCGGTGGTCGCCATCGACCCGAGAGAGGTGCGGCGCTTCAAGCAGCGGATCCTGGAGCACGGACCCTACCGGAAGGCCACCCAGCGCCCCATCATCGTCGTCGGGCCGGAACAGGTGCATGTGGACCCGGCCGTCTACCGGCGGGGCCGAGTGGACGACCGGGAGGACCAGGGGGACGACGAGCCAGGCAGCGAGATCCTGGTTGCGGAACGGCGGCACCGGTACGTGCTGGTGGGCTGGGCGCTGGCGGAACGGTACACACCGACCCATCGGGCCTGGCGGCAGTGGTCACGCAGCGCCCTGGAGTTCTACCTGTGACGCCCGCTCCCGCCCGCCTGCTGAGTAGCCTGACCCTGAGGCGGCGTCACCCCCGCTGGCTTGAGCTGTACCCCGCCGGGTTCTGGCGACCCTGGCACATGGGCCTGCTGGGACATGGGAGCGTTCCCGTGGAAAAGCCGGTGTCCTTGATGGAGGGGCTCTACCGCCGTGACCGGCAGGAGACACCCGCTGCTCAGGACCTCCTGCGGTTCGAGGCGCGGACGGTCATCGGCCACCTCCCCACCCAGACGGGCGCGACGGCCACGCTCTTACAGGGCTTTGCCGAGGAACTAGAGCCGGCGGCCGACTTGCGGCCCTTCTGGACCACCCTGAACGCGCATTTCGAGAAACACGGCCAAAATTCGGACGAGGTGGCACACCTGCAAGCCGCTTCCACGGCGACCATGCAGCACCTAGTGGGGCTGATCGGACTCAGTGAGGCGGAGCGGGCGGCCTTCGATCCGGGTCCTGTGGACACGCCCGGGCGCTACGCGGCGCTGGCCCGCCTGGTGGTGCTGCTGGCCCTGACTCCCGAGCGCCCCTTCGGGTTCAGCCTGTACTGCTCGTATGGCGACTACGAGCCGTATCACGCGCTGTCCCTGAACGTCACGGTCCCCCAGGCGTTCCTGGCCGACCAGGGGGTGCTGGCCGAACGGGACGTCATTGTGGGCCTGACCGTCGCGGGGAAGGACGCCCTGCCTGTTCCGGGCGGGGAACTGCTCCTGCCGCGTCTGGTTCCGGAGCTGTACTTCAGCACGCTGTTCGCGCCCAGACCGCGGGAAGCCACCCGAATGTACGCGGGTGGTCGTTTCTGCCGCCTCATCCTGTAATACTCTGAGGTGTATGGAACGCGACCCGGAACTGAGGGACATTGACAACGAGTATGTCGATGCCGTGGCGGAGGCCCTGCGCCTCGGTCCGCGTCCCCACGTCGTCCGGCGTCCGGAAGGTCAACCCAGCCTACTGCAACGCCTCCAACAACCGGAGCTCCGCACTCTCCCGTTGCAACAACCGACTGAACCCGTGAAGCGGTAGACGGCTGGCCCTCCGGCTCGGCCTACCGAACCCTTGAGTTCCGGTAGGCCTGTACCTGGGCATCGAAGGCGGGGCGCTGAAGATCGAAGAAGCCGAAGACGGAAAAAATCTGTCGGGCCGCCACGAACACGATGTTCTCAAAGTCGGCTACCAGTTCGTCCAGCGTGTAGACCCCCGAGAATTGCACCTGGGCCTGTGTCGCGCGTCCACCGCCCACGCCGTAGCGGTGGTTGGACGAGGACAGCAGACGGCCCTCCAAACCCTCGTACCGCAGTTCGAACAGCAGTTCGCGGCTGCCCTCGACTGCCAAGGCCTTGTACAAGGCGAGGCCATGATCAAAGGCCTCGGCCATACGCCAGATGTGGGTGTCGAAATACAACACGTGGCCCGGTTCCTGGGACCGCGTATCTTCCTGAAAGAAGCGGCCCAGGAAGTAGCTGCCGTCCGAGGTTAGGGACCAGTCGTCGAAGTGGTCGACGTCGTTCCGCCCGATCACCGTGCGGATGCCCTCCGGAAGGGATCGGGTGGAGTCCTCGGGGTCCCGGAAATGCTCCACCACCAACCCCATCGGCCAGCCGGTGTTGGGCCGCTCCGCCTGCCGGGCGGCTTCTCGCAGGTCAACGGCAGTCCGGCGACCCCCGAGGAGCCGAGCCGGACAGTGGGCGACGATATAGGCGCCGTGGACGGTGCGTCCAGCGCTCGCGGCTTCCCGATAGAAGTCAGCCGTCCGGGCATCCACCCATGTCGAGAACTCTGTCTGGAGCTGGTCCAGGGAGAGTGAAGGGGCAACGTGAGGCGAAACCCCTCAAGACTTGCCGGAAGCCCCTTCCTGGCCTTCCTGTGGGCGAGCGATTTTCGCTTCGTCTGGGACGACGTTTTATGCACCTCTCTTATGGTGATGGTAAAGAGCAGTAGCCTTATTCTGTTTCTGAACAATGAGGGCTAGGGCGCAAGCCGGTTGTATAGGTCAGGAGGGGCCGCGTGGCCCCTGTTAACCCCGGGGGTTGACCCCGCGAAGCGACCCAGGCGGAGGGTTGCTGGCCGCTCCTCAAGCGGTCGTTGGTTTTTCCAATAAGGATAGTTATTGTAAGATTCCTAGGTGGCTCCAGCGTTGCACCCCCGTCTGCGTGGCTTGACCCGGCATGCCCACGCCCCCCTCGCCGTCGCCGCCGGACTCCCGGACTTTCTCAGCCGTCACCCCCACTTCGAGGATCATCCTGTCACGAATCGGCTGCGCGACCTCGCACGTCGGATTCACCAAGCAGAGACGCCCGAACGAGCGGCCACCCTGGCGGCCGAACTCCTCGACCTGGTGGAAGCCATCACCCTTATGCACCACGAGGCGGGCCACGCCGCCGCGTACTACGCCCTGACGCCAGCCTCGCAGATCTGCCTCGTCCGGGTGACCTTCGACCCGCAGGAGATCCCGGTGCCCGGCTTCGACCAGTTCGCCGCCGTGGTACGCGAACTCCCCGACACCTGGCCCGGGAACGCGCACGAGGCCCTCCTCGAACTCGCCTGCCTCCTCGCCGGGCCGCTGCACACCCCCGGGTACGAGGGGGGCTACGGCCAGGCGCACATGCGCCAGGACGTGGCGCTGCAAGGCACCGACGCCCTGCGGGTCGAGGAACTGCTCTCCGCTTTCGCCGAGAACGGTCTGGACCCAGAGGCACAGCGGCGGGAGGCGGAACGGCTCGCCACCGACCCCACCCTGCTCCCCGCCATCCGCGACCTGGCGCGGGTCCTGTTCGACGCCTGGGAGGAGGGACAGCGCGACGTTCCAGGCTCCGTCCTGGAAGCCGTCCTTGCGCGGCACCTCCGGAGGCCGCGAGCATGACGGGCTTGTCCCTCGACCTGGTGCGCCAGGACCTGCAGGGCCGCGCCCGCGCGTGGGTGTCACTCCACCCCGACGAGCGCCGCCGCCGCGCGGTGCAGGCCTGCGCCGAAAAGGACGCCGAGGCGCTCTGGTCGCTGGTTGAGGCGTACCTAACCCAGCACGCGCAGCCGGGCGTCCTGATCAGCCGCCACACCCTGCTCAGCTACCGCACCGGGGTGCGGCAACTCGTGGACCACATGACCAACCAGGCCTGGACCGTGCTCTCTCCCGAGCGTGAGGACGCCCAGACGTGGGTGGGCGATCTGATCGCTTCCGGCAAGTCGATCAGCACCGTGCAGGCCCGAGTGGCGGCCGGGATCACCTTGTATAAGGCCCTGCGTTGGGCGGGCGCCACGAAGGCTGTTCCCTTCGAGGACGTGCGCCTCCCCCGTGACCGCCGTCACCCCCTGGAGAAGAACGCGCCTTACACCGAGAGCCTGGTCACCCGGGTGCTGACCCGAGCCCGGGAAGCCTACGGGGAGGCAGAGACACCAGCAAAGCGCTCCCGGCAACTGGAGGTCTGGGCGCTGCTGCTGGTCCTCACTCACTCGGGATTGCGCATCGACGAGGCCCTCAGCCTGCGCTGGCCGGACGTGGACGCTGGGGACGACGAGCCGCACCTCGTCGTGCAGTCGGGCAAGGGGCGCAAGAGCCGGGTGGTGCCGATCAGCCCGCGCTTGGCCGACGCGCTGCATGCCTATCGGGGGGTTATCCGGACTCGGCGGCACCGGGAGGACTTCATCTTCCCGTACCGAACCTGGCAGGGAGCGGCGTACCACGTGCGGCCGCTGTTCGCGCGACGGGACGGTGGGAACGACTTCCGGGGGTTTCACGCCTTCCGCAAGTACATGGGGAGTCGGCTGTACGAGGCGCTGGGGGACTTCGTGGCGGTGGCGGAGGTGCTGGGCCACGCGAACGTGAACACCACGCGCGGATATGTGCGCGTCGGCGTGAAGCGCGCCCGGCAGGCCATCCGGGAATGGTAAGGCACCATCGCTGGACACATAGACATACGGGTGACCACGCCACAGGCTGATCAAGGCGTCGAGAAGCCACGCCCGTCATGAGCCGGGGACGTGCCTCCGGACGCGCTCCAACAGCACAAAGGTGGGACAAGTGGGATGCCCTGATGGTGACGCCTGGCCCTTCATCTTCGACCCATACGCTGCGGACTGAGGCCGTCATACTGAGGTGCCAACCTCCTGCACCCACTCCTAGGCTGGTCCGGCAAGTTCTGACTCCCAGGAGGAACGTATGCTGATCACCGGACTCCGCCGTCCTGCTCCTATTAAGGGGCGCGTCCGTCTGCTCCTGCCCGCCGTGGCGCTGGCCTTCCTCGCCTTCATCCAGCCCATCCTGGTGCCGCTCGCCCTGCTGGTGCTGTTCGCCGTGACCGTCCCGGTGGGCACCGAGGTCCAGAGCGTCGTGGCCGTCTTCGGGCTCGGATTGCTGGCCCTGTTCGCCGGCTCGGCCGTGTCTTTAGCGACCGGCAGCCTTTGCACGGTCACGACGGTCAGCACGCTGGCGTTTCTGGGGACCGCCATCGTGGTGTTGTGGCGCACGCACAAGCGCTGAGGTTCGCCCCACGCCGCCACCGCGGCACGCCGTAACCACTTCGCCCCTACAGTCAGGTCCATGTTGCATGGATCATTGATCGGCCAGGTCACGTCGACACCCCAGGTGCTGACGTCACCTGGCGGCCTTCTTTTTTCGATCTGCGCCGGTCGTTCCGTGCTCGACGTGCTCGTAACGCACGAGCTGGCGAACAAGGCCAGGCGGCAGCTTGCCCCGGACCGCAGCGTGTTCGTCCAGGTCGGTCACGTACACGGCGGGCTGCTGGTGGCCTCCGCCTTCGACCTGGTGATGCCCGGCACCCCCCCACTCAACATGTTCAACGTCTCCGGTCGGGTCTCCGGTTGGCCGGAAGAGCGCCAGGGCGAGTTGCGGGTCCGACTCCTTGTCGAAGCGGCCGACCTGCCCTCCACGCTGGCCCTGACGGCGCCGCAACACCTGCCCTGGCTCGGCTCTCTTCAGCTCGAACACGGTGTGCAGGTGATCGGCGAGCTGCGGCAGGTTAACGGCACCCTCGTGATCGACGCGACGCGCGTCGAACGGTTGCTAAGCACCTGAACCGCAGAGGGCCCCCGGCCCATTACCGAGAACAGGTTCCACGGAGCAAGCCAGAATTCCGTACAATGCAGGAACACTGACAAGGGGGCAACCCACCCTTACCCCGGTGTTCTCTGAACCAGCCTGGCTGGTCTGCTGACTCGGCAGAGTCATTCGGCACCTTCAACCCAAGCGTCTCACACGCCCCCTCGGCGGCGTGAGACGCCGAGGCAGAAAAGTGTTGTTTTGCGTTTGGTCGATCTGGTCGTGGACACTGACGTGTCCAGGAGCCCTATTCGGGTCCAGGCAAAGCATCTCCACGTAATCAGCGGTGACGGGTTCGACCGCCACCCGCGTCTCGGTCTACGGACTGGAGTTCGAGGTCGTCGTCGTGCAACCCGTACCCCGGCCCTGCCGCCCACGGATGATGCAGAGCACCGAGTTTCCCACCGGGAACCTCGAAGAGGAGCCCAGGCCGGTCCCAAGAAGTTGCCCGCGCCCGATGCTTTTCAGCTCTACCTGTCTGCTTTCCGTGCCTGCGAGTTCCTGTACGCGCACCATCACTTTCGATGTGAGCAGTGCGGTCAGCCGGGGCGGAGGGGTTTGAACCTTTGCGAGGAGTGTCTGGAAGGGCTGACTGAAGCCCAGACAGAGCGCCAACTCGCCGAGTTCGACGAACACCGTTTCGACTGATTGTTCCTCCAGCGACCCGTAAACGCAGCCTCTCCGCACGTTGTCGTGCCCTCACCGCTCGCGCGGCTGAGGTGACTCGGCCGCGCGGAAAGGACCCACCCATGTCCAGCACCATCATCCTGCTCCGCCCGCTGCTCGTCCTCAAGGCCTTCCAGGACTTCCTGCTGGTCGAAGGGATTTCTCTCCGACCTCTGGCCCTGCTCGTCTGGAAGCTTGGAGTCAAAGAGCACCATCCCGACCGCGTGTTCACCCAGGCGGTCACGGACCTCGCTCTGGAGAACGCGGTGGTCGGGCCATGGATAGAGGGCCTGATCAAGCGTCAGATGGACGCGCCGAGCACGCGGGGCGCACTGCGTGGAGCTGTCCCCTTCGCGGAAGGCAACGCTTACCTCGAGCAGGTAAGAAACGCCGTGTTCCAGACTGTCCGCATCCTTGCGGCAGAACGGACCGAAGCGCTGGGACCAGTTGGCACACCCACCCTGACGGTGTCGTTCAAGACGCGGAAGGTTCGACTGACCGCAGCAGATCGCCTCTCCCCGAGAGTGCGCGAGCTGCACGTCGAGGACCCCCGGGTCGATCCTCGTTCGGAACGTGCGCTGGATTGGCTGGACTCTCTGGGTTCAGTTCAGCTCACGGACCACAACGCGGAGGGTGATTTGGTCACCGGACACGACGAAGAATCGCTCGTGCCCATGAGCCTCTTCACCAGCGCACTTCGTGAGGCCAAGGAATTTGGTTTCGCGGACGCGTACGATCCCACCGATCCCGGTGGCATCATGGAGCTGGCAGAGAACCTGGAACGTTCCTACAACCGCGCACTTGCCTTCCAGCTTCGGGCGGCATTGCAGGTTCACGGCACGGCCCTCCAGGCTCGCGCGTACTTTCTCCCCGACAGTGACCAACGCGTCGCTGAGGAGATGGCCTGGCATCACCCCAAGGTGCCTGGCGAGTATGTCGGAACCACGCACCTGCCGTGGCGTTCCGCGAATCACTGACGGCGTCAGTGAGTGAAAGCAGCGTTGTTGCTTTCACGGCCCTTTGAGTCCGAACCGGTTGGTTCAGCTTGAAGGGTTTTCTTTTTGCTGTCAGGGGAACCACCCGCACCGTACCGTGCAGCCATGCCACCTCATGCTGAATTCGGAAGTGTTGTGGACCTGATCGGGTGTGTGGCACGGTCGCCCGAACCTCGCGGGGACTGCCTCGCGTTCGTCGTGGCGGGTGAAGAACTGGTCTGCTTCTCCGACGGAAACGTCCGCGAGATGGCCTTCTACCAGCGCTGCCTGATCGAACGGAATTCCCTGTACGCCGGGAACATCCTCAAGGGAGCGGCGGTGACCGCGACCGGTCGGCTGTGGCAGACGAAAAACTCGATCACCCACAAATCCAGGGTGGAGGTGAAGGTGTCCCGCGTGCTCCAGATCGAGCGGCCAGCGGCCGACCTGGTTCAGGATGGCGGCGGGGGCTACCGGTTACGTAACGGGTACCAGCAGGTCCTGGTGTCCGGCCGGGCCGGAGGAGCAGCGCAGCGTGGCCTGATCGAGAACAACACCGAGCTAATGAGCGTGAGTCTCGCCGTTCCCGATCAGGTGCGGGACGCGGTCCACTGGGTGGACGTGTGTTCGTACGGTCCGCTGGCAGCCCACGACATCGGCCGGGGCCAGCGCGTGATCGTCAGGGGGCGCCTGTGGAACCGTGCGAAGACGCTGCCCGCAGGAGGGCGCCACACCTTTACCGTGGTGGAGGCAAGCCAGGTCTGTACCAGTCAGCTCTACCGTCCGGGGGGGACCGCCCCACTTCTGCCTAGCTGAGGCAAGGCGGCCGTGTTTTAACCTTCGACGGCCGGAAACCCGAGCGACTGCCGTGAAGCGACGGCGGCGTCAGTACCAAAGACGTTGCTGGGTAGAAAGGCCCGCCCTCCATGAACGCACGAACAGAGCAACACGACGGCACCAGGTAGCCACCGACACAAAGGGCTTCTTGATCTCCTCCTGGCGGAAAGCCCTCCTCAGGGCCGGATGGCACCCATTTTGGCGGCAAAGCCTTTCGCAGTCAGGTGGCCGTCGAGCAGCTCCCTCGTGTACCGCTCAACGTCGTCCAATGCCCCGATCATGGGGTAGAGCGCGTTGGTCATCGGCCGAATGCCGTAGGTCTGAATTACGGACTCCGCCCGCCCCTGATATTCCGGGTTCTGGTGTCGCATCATCCCGTAGGCGAGCTTGACAGCCGACACCGGAAGCCGCCAGACGGGGACAGTGCCACAGGTCTGCAACAAGTCCTTTTTCTTCTTGCGGGAGGCTCCGGGATCACCCTGCACAAAGGCGAAATCCCGACGCAGGTCGAAATCCAGTGCCCTCAACGTCAAGTCACAGGCATACACCGGTGGGATACCCAGGTCGTCGACGAAGTTGTGCTGCCCAACTTTCATCACCGAGCGCGTGGCCGACGCGCAGGCCAGGACCGGATTAGGGGCGAGCGCGAGATAGGCCGCTGCGGTGGGATGCCAGCGCTGGAGCAGCCGGGCTAGACCTGCTGGCGAGGCATACCGAATACGGGTGGCATCAGCGAAAGCTTGACGCAGCAGATGCTCGTACCTCGCGACCGAGAACCCCTCCGGAGCCTGCCAGCTCAGTGACAACTCCAGAGCCGAGCCTAAAACCAGAACCCGAATATCCAGCGCTTCAGGGTTAGGTTGTTCGGCATGTTCGAGCACGCCCGCAGCATCGACGAACTCGCCACGGCCCAGGTGGGCGGTCGCGATTGCCCACTGCGCGAAGAGGTGCTTCCAATCGTGCCAAGGGTGACCGTTCTCTTCTGCTCTCCGGCATTGCTCAAGAACTTGCGAAAAATGCTGGGCACGTTCTTCGGCGTCCTTGCCCTCGCGCGGTACACCGTAAGCCCGCATCAATGAACGCGTCACTTCGGTAAGCCATTGGGAGGGAGCGGAGCCTGTAGCAACGGCGTAAGTCGGTCCCTCTAAACCTCCGACACCCCAGATGGCCTCTACGCGTTGCCTGTATTCGAGCGCCCGTTCCCGACGTTCTCCTTCACTCCTGGCTACCAAGCCACTCATAATCGAAGAGGCTTCCTCGTAGTTGCCAAGCCTAAACAAGGCAGCAGCCAACTCCAGGTCCGCGTAGTGTGCGTCGTACCTGAGGGATTGGCGCCGGTCGTCCTCTACCATCTGAATGGTCGCAACGGTGTGCCCGGCATTGGCCTTGCAACAAATCACCATCGTGCGGGCACGCGCAATGGTGATGGGAGCCTGAAGTTGCTCGGCCAGGAACAACCCTTGAGAGGCCAGCTCAATGGCGTCCTCGTACTGGCGTTCTTCAAGGAGCAGGACACACAGCGGGATGATAATGCCGACCTGACCCTCGATCACCACGTCGGATTGGGGCAGGGCAGCCAGACGTCGTTGAGCTAAGGTGAGCGCTCCCTTCATCTCAGAGATCCGAACCCGCATGTGAGGTTCACCTTGGCGCAATATTTCCAGCGAGCGCTGGAACACCGCATACCCCTTCGCAATCTCCGCAGCAAGCAGATCTCCAGACGTGAGGCACTGCTTGGATAAGTCCTCGTATTCCGGCAAACGGTCTTGATATGCCACACTAAGCGCGCGAATGGTAGCCAGAGTGGAGTCCATCTCGCCTAGAGCTGCAACAACTTCGCTCGGCGTCGCCCCTGCTTCAAGCTCTTCCAAATACCACTCTTGAAAGAGTCGTGTTGTATTCAGATCGACACTAAAAACGTCCATAGAGAGCCGCGTTATTTAATGGTTCTGGCGGGTGCGGTCGTCACGGCTGTAGTCCACGCAGCAGGCACTCTGATTAATGGGCACGACATCTTGCGCCAGCCCCCTATTCGCAGCGACCACTCCCAGACCAATACCTAGAACGAGCAGATATCCTACGAGCTTTTTCGACATAACTCCTCCTTTAGCTGAGCCATTCGTTTAGCACGTCTCGAGCAACAATGAGTTGATTTCTCGAGAAAGGGAACACGATCCCAGCCTCAGCAAAAATCGCCGTCGGTCCCGCAGTGGCGCCCATCCGCATGGCCGCTTTGAGTCGCGCGAGTGCGCCTGCCGCGTCTTCTTGGTAAGCGCGCACGAACAACAGGGCGGCTACCGTGGCAATGGCATACTCGATATTGTAAAAACTGTGGAGAAACAAGAATCGGTTCTGCCACCGCTTGCGGAGAATATCCTCATGTGCCGACCAGTCCACGACAGGGCGGTGATACAGCGTCAGGTAGTGGGCGTCAATCTCTTCGATGGTGACGTCCCGAGTCTGCTGGTAAAGCCAGAGCTCAATCCGCACTCGCTCGTCCACATCCCGCAATCGAGAGAGAAAGCCTGCGGCCAGGGACTGTTCATACCATCTCCGCTCGTCTGAACCCAGGTTGAGATTCTTATACAGATAAGATTCGCCCAATATATTGAAAACGAAAGCACAAAATTCGCGGACCTCCATAAAATTGTAGAAGTCCCAAACGAGGTTGTTAGGGTTGGAGGAAAGGAAATGCGAGTGAACCGAATGACCTAGCTCGTGTAACAACGTTCCGAAGCCCATGAGCCCGTCTGTATCGCTACACAGCACCTCAGACGTACCGTAAGCGAAGAGATGAACTGAAAGGTTGCCAGTGTCCTTGCCCAAACGTGGCAAGAGGTCCATTCTTCCCTCGGCTTCCAGCTTACGGACCACTGCACCAAATGCAGGATCAAGGTGATCCAGAACCCGTTGAGCAGTTGCGACGTACTCCTCCACCCGAAGCGTGTTGCTTGCTGGAGGCTCCAACTTGACGGTTAAATCCCAAGGCTTCAGCTGCCCTATCCCAAGCTTCTTCGCTCGGTCGTGGTCTACCTGTGCGGTCAAAGGTGCGAACACCTCAGCCATGCCGTCCAGGAACTCCACGGCCTCCTGGATGGTGTATTCCCGGTTGGTCTGCCGCCAGACATGCTCGGCGTAATTGTCGCTTCCGGCCTGGACAGCCACCTGCTGCCGTGCTCGCAGGAGTTCGGCGAACAGAGCGTCTAAATCGCGAGAAACGCCCAGGTCGGACCGCTTGATCGCCTTCCAGATGACCTCACGTTCGTCAGCCTCTGTCGAGGATTTCAGCCGGTTCCTTGCCTCCTGGGCAAGCAAGCTGCCTCCTGCCAATTCAACCGTTTGATTGGTCGTGATGCTGTTGTACTGCCTGCTTAGAAGGCGCGCTTGGGCCAGTGCCTCTCGCAGTTCCTCCGTGTGTTGTCCCCCCAATTCGGCCACCAATTTGCGCGCAAGTCCGGGCTGGAGTTTAGCTACACCCGCATTTAATACTGCGCGGTCCAACGGCTCTTCGTACGCCTCCAGCTTTGGCATCCAGGTCCCCATCAGATGCTTGTAAATCGCCTGCGCCTGAGCGTCATTCGAATTACGTTCAGTCGCCAGGAGGCGCTCCGCCCACAGGGTCTGAACTCTGCACTTGACGCGGCTGTACTTCCTCAGCCAGTCAGGAAGCGTCTTGGCATCCACTGGAGTCGTGTGTAAGGCTTCCAGATCGCTCAAAAGCGCCGCAGCCTGGGAGTCCAGTTCGGCCACGGAATCGGCCGTCGAAGCGGTCATACCCTACTATACCGTGGGCAGCACATGACTCCCCGACGCGATCTGGACCCCTACCTCGCGCTGATTCCGGCGGTTGTCCTGTGCGCTGTGGCCGTGGTTCACCTGTGGCGCTGGCACCACGAGCCCGTGTCCTCGTGGCGCGGGGGCGGTTTCGGCATGTACGCCGACATCAACGACGAGGCGGGGCGGTATCTCAGGGTCTACGTGCTACGCGACGATTGGCAACCTGCCGAGCTGAACGACCGCCTCACCACGCGGGTCACGAATGTGCGACTCAACCCGACCAGGTTCAACGTCACCGCTTTCGCGGACTACTTGGCTTGTAGCGACCTCTTTCTGTCCCAGAATATAGGCGCCAAGCGAATCCGGCTGGAGTACTGGGAGCAGAAGTTCGAGGCGAACACTTCGACCGTGCGGATGGAGAAACGTCTGGAGGTGAGCCGTGAACCCTGCCGAGTGGGCTAGATCGTATGTCCGCCTCTGCGCCTCGCTTGACCCCTTCTGGGCCATCTCCGCGATGACGCTGGTGGTGATGGTCCGCTACGAGCAGGGCGCTTGGTTCTACAGCATCCTCAACGCAGTCCTGCTCAGCCTGGCGTGCCTGTTTCCGCAGGTTGTGAGGCGGGAGCAGTTCTGGCTGGCGGTCTGTCTGGTGGGTGGATCGTCGATCATCCTCAACTGGTATCTCCACGGCAACCACATCTATTTGCAGTTCTACTGGACGCTGGCGCTGCTCATCTCGTGCTTCGCGAGGAACCAGATGCGCGTCCTCGCCCTGAGCGCCCGTTGGCTGGTGGGAGGCGTCTTTCTCTTTGCCTGCATCTGGAAACTGGTTTCGGCGGATTTTCAGAGTGGGGCCACCATGCGCTACCTGATGAGCGCCACGCTTCCCCTAGGTCAGAGTGCCGTGGTCCTTACCGAACTGACCGGCCCACAGTTGGCGGAGAATATGGCGGCCGTCGAAAGGGTCATCGCCGCACCGGGGGCCGCGTCCACCTCGATCATCGTGCCGCCTGGCTTGGGCATGCTGGCCGACATCCTGACGAGGGCGACGTGGGTCATGGAGGGGTGGATGGCCCTGGTGTTTCTCAGCCCGCTCTCCACCCGCTGGCGGTGGCTGCGCGAGGCGAGTTTGCTGGTCTTCTTCGTCACGGCCTACACGCTCCTCCCCGTAGCCGCGTTCGCCACCCAACTGGCTTACCTCGGGTACGCGCTGACCCGCTCGGACCGGTACCGGGCAGCCTTCATCGCCGCGTATTTCGCGTACCAACTCGCGGATCTAGGTCTAGGAAGGGTCTGGAGCCCCACCTATTGATGACGGCCAAAGTACGAATCGATTTTCTCCAGGAGCCTGACGCCGTGGAGCACGTCATAGAGCTCGCCCGTGCTGTTGACCAGCTCCGATTTACGCCGTTCTCAATAAGAGGTTCTCATCAAGTGGTCGCCTCAAAGTCGTGTCGGTTTTCGCTGGCGCACCTAGCATTTTTTTATGCGGTGCTTGAACGTTTCTCCCATCGGAACAGGCCGCGCCCGGTCGCGTTTGCCGACAGTAGGCGGCGCCCATTCGAGCAGCCGGCTATGACGTCGTCCCCACATCTGGCGTTGTATTTGGCCGCCGTGCAGCGCTGCCGACAGCACGACTGGGCGCAGGCCACCACGTCCCTCCAGCAGGCGCTGGAGTCCTGTCCACCGCAACAGCTCACCCAGTCCGATTGCGCCACGCTCCGCACGGTCAGTGACGATCTGGTGTACCTGGGCCAACTTCTCCCGTCTCCAGCACCCATCCTCACCTTGCTGTCACGCCTCATCGAACTGGAACGGAGGCCTGTCTGATCCCTATTCATAGGAACGACGCGGCCATCCAGTTGGACCGGTGTTCAAGCTGAGGCAGGTTGGTTCAACGAAAATGCGCGCAGCCATCTTCCACCATGCGATTGGAGAAAACGGGGGTTCGTTGTGCCGGCACTCCGCCCCACCCCAGCGCACACGCTTACTTCTGCGCTACAGCCGCTGTTCCGTCCCTGGGGGGGCTGGCATGCCCTGCTGAGGCATCGCGCTGCCACCTCCGGCGTAGTTCGCTTCGCATTGACCTTGACGATCTTGTCATTGGTTCTGCTCGACCTGATGCGGTACGCCCTGGCTCTTCTGCTCGCCCTGTCCACGGTCGGCCTGACCGTTCTGATCGGCATAGGGTACCTGGGGTTCGTGCTCTTTGTCGTGCTGTTCTCCGGTCTGGTCGGCGGCGCCTTCGCCGTGCGGGACGCTCCCGCGGGGCGGTGCTGGCCCAATGACCGGTACCTGGGACCCCGGCCGTGAGAGTCATCCCGCGGATGCGTCTCCTCAGTACCCTCTGGCGACCGGGCGCATCGCGCGTGGTCTTGCTGCTCGGCCCGTCCGGGTACGGCAAAACCATCCTGATGGCTCAAGCGGCCGAGAACGCTGAACTCTGCGTTCCCCTTAATCTGCTTGAGGTCGAGGGGGACGCCCACGCCCTGGTCGAGGCGATGGCCGAAGCGCTTTCCGACAGGTTCCCCGAAGTCGCCCACGAGATTCACACGGGCAATGGCGAGCGCACGTTGCCTGCCCGACAGACGGCCAGACTGCTCGGCCACCTGCCTCCCGCCCTGATCCTGGTGGACCACGCCGAGCGGCTGTGCGCGGACAGTGAGACGTGGCTGCTGGAGTTGGTCCGGGCCCTGCCCCAGCAGCATCGGATGATCATCGCCGGGCGTACGCTCGATTCCTTCGAAGTGCCGTACCTGGTCGCCACGCAGCACGTCAGGGTCATCGGCCCAGAGCAACTGGCCTTCGATAACCATGAACTGCACCTGTTGGCCTCGGAGGCGCCTCATGCTCCAAACTCCGCCGCTCTTCAACACCTGCATGGCTGGCCGTTAGGCGTCGCCCTCGCGATTACCGGGGCGTACGGGCAGACGGCGGCCGAGCTAATCCGGGTCCTCCTGCGGACCCTGCCGCGCGACCTCCAGCGGGTCCTGCCGCACCTAGCTCCGTACGACACCTGGACCGACTCCCTCCCACCGTCCCTGGGGTTGGAGGTGCCGGACAACTGGCTGGGCACGCTGCTGATGGCGCGGTGGCCACTGCTGCAAAACGGCCAGGGTGGATTCAACCCCCATGAAGTGATCCTGGGCGTGCTCGAGGAGCAATTGCGCCGGGACACACAGGAATGGCAACGGGCTTACCGGCAGGCCGCCGAACGCGCCCTCGCAGGTGATCGCCCCCTGCACGCCTTCGGGCTGCTGTTGAACGCCGACCTGGTGAGTGAGGCGGCGCACCTGGCGGAGCGGGTCGTGCCGACCCTCATGAGCCGCGGCCAGTTCCTGGTGATGCGTCAGGTGCTGGACAGGCTGCCAAAGGAGGTCACCACCGGTTCCCCCGTCCTGACCCGGCATTACGGGATAGCCCTTATCGAGACCGAGCAGCTTCAGGCGGGGATGGGGTACCTCCAGGCCCTTGCCGAGGCGCCGGGCACGCGGGTCCAGGTCCTGCCCGCCCTCGCTCACGGGATGTGTTTACAGGCCCGCCTGCTCGATGCGAAGGCACTCATCGAGGAGGCCAAGGGGTACCTGGGACAGTACGGCGTCGAAGAGCAGTTGGAGCTGTTGTCGACCGAGGGCAACATTCTGCGCGATATCGGCCATCCCAGGGAAGGACTCGAACTCCTGCTCAAGGCGGCCCGGCTCGCGGAGACGAACAACGCCGAGAAAGCGCTGGGCACCGCGATGATCGGCCTAAACGCGAGTTACCTGCGCCTTTCCAAGCTGGACGAGGCCATGAACGCCGTGAAAAAAGCCCACCTCATCTTCGAGCGGCTAGGGATGGTGGGCCGCCTGCCCATCCCACTGCTGAACGCCGCGCTCCTCCACGCCGCAAAGGATGAACTGACACCGGCCAGAGACCTGCTGCACCGCGCCCTGAACATGGCCGAGGAGCAGCAGGCACGCTCCCTCACGTCCGTGTACTTCGCGCTGGGCGGCATCTGTCTCAAGGAGGGCAAAACCGAAGAGGCCACGGGGCACCTCATGAAGGCCGTGGAGCACGCGCGCGTCAGCGGTCGCCCCGACCGGCAATACATGGCCGAGTTGATCCTCTCGGAAGCCCTGCGCGCGCAATTCCAGCACGTGGAGGCCGACCGCCACCTCGGGCTTGCCGAGAGCCTGCTGGAGCTGCACCCGCAGATCGAGGAGAACGCCACGCTGGCCGGGCTGATTCAGTTCCAGCAGGGGCAACGTGCCTATGCTCAGGGCCGGGGAGCGGAGGCCGCCTCGCACTTCCGGGCCGTGCCCACCGAGACCGGGGAAATCAGCGAGTGGGCGGCGCGGGCTGGCCTGTACCGTGCCCTGATCGCCCATGAGCAGGGCACGCTCGGGGAGGAGCACATCCGCGCGTTTATGGAGCTCCACCGCCAGCAACAAAGCCGCCGCTACCTTTACCCCGATCTGGCCGTGACCCGCCCGGTGTTGCGCGAGGCCGTGCGGCAAGGCTGGTTTGTCCCCGAACTTCAGGAGTTCGCGTTCGGGCAACTTCAGGATCAGCGGCACCGGCTTTACATCAAGACGCTGGGGGCCCTGACGGTCACCCTCAACGACGAGCCGCTGCAACTTGTCGGCAGCAACGTCACCCGTGCCCAGGAGCTGATCGCCCTGATGGCCCTGGTGCCACCGGCCACGGCAGGCGAACTGCAACGCATCCTGATCGGCGAGAAGAAGGGCGACCACCGCAACGCCCTGTCCACCCTGCGTCAGTCGCTGGTCAGAGCTACCGGTCTACCGCACCCGGTGGTGCAGGACGCCAGCCGCCGGTACAAGTACAGTGACGAGCTTGACGTCCGCACGGACATCGACGAGTTGCGGCGGGCCGTCCGCACCAGGAACATTCTGGCCCTCCGCAAGCTCCTCGGGCAGGGCACCGAGTTCCTGCCGGGGATCGACAGTGCCTGGGCGGCCGATCTGCGGGAGACGGAAATTCCGGAAGTTCTGTCCGATGCGTACGAGGTGCTGGGGACTGAGGCGCTCGAGCGCCGGGCTTTTACAGAGGCCCTGCGGTACTACGAGGCCGTGCAGCACCTGAATCCGGCGGAGCACATCCTGCGGGCGCTCATCGAGATTCACCGCGCCCTGGGGGACACCGCCAAGATGCAGAACACCGAACGCGAACTCCAGGTCCTGTTCCCCAACTGACGGCACGGCGCGGGATCACTCCGAGGGCACCGGAACAGACGCCGCACTGACCATCAGCAGGCGGACGGCCGGCGCGAACGGAGGCACCTCCAGGACCCGCCCTTCGAGGCCGTGAGCAGCGAGGACCGCGAGCAGGGGTGCCAGGTCACCGGTTGAGGCATATGACTGATAGACCAGCCTGAACTGTCCGGCGGCATCCCGGCAGAACGTCGGCCGGTCGAAGAACACCAGTTGTTGCGTGAGACTCAACGTGGTCCGGGCGCGGCGAAGCGACCGCAGGACCGCACGCCGGCTCGTCGCGTCCGCCGCGCGGTCGGGCTGCAACCCCAGGGCCGAGAGGGCCGCGTGGTCCGCCTGGACCACGCGGCTGTCCCCCATCAACAGGTCGAGCATGGTGAGCAGGGCATCCCGCCAACGCGCGGTGGAATGCAGGTCCCGCAACTCCTGCCCCAGTCGGTCCTGCACGGCCGTCAACACGTCGGCCCGTTGCAGGCCGCGCTCCAGGTCCTCCCAGCGCTCCCCGCTCTCGAAGTTGGGGCAGTGCGCGATAGAGGTGCCGTCCGGCCGACGCCACAGCCGCTCCCCACCCTCACTGATGCACAGGTAACCCGCCACCACGGTGGCCAGTCGCTGGTTCAGGTCGGGAAGCTCGGCCGCCACGGTTCCAGCATAAGCGTCTGAAATCACATTCTCGTCACGCGGCTCCACGAGGTTTCCACAAGGTCTCCATAGGACTTAGCCGGGATTCCACAATGCGCTCCCTAGGGTGCGCGGCATGGGAGCCGCCCAAGAGCACCGCCGCACCACACACCGGCAGTTGGTTCTCACGGTATTGAACGACCCTGCCCATCCGTCCCTCTCCCTCACCGAGCTGCGGGAGCAGGTCAACACCACCTTACGCGCTGGGTACGACACGCTGGCCGCCGTTACCAAGGACCTGTGCGAGGAAGGCCTGGTCACACGCCACGGCGGCAACGGCGGGCGCTTCATGCTGCCCGAACGCGAAGCGGAAGCGCTGCGCACCTTGGAGCACCGCGTGCGGACGTACCTGGCCGGATGTCCGGAGCCCGTGGCGTACAACCAGCTCTACGCGGAACTGCTGCTGGACAAGACCACCCTGACGAGCATCCTGACCGTGATGGCGCGGGAGGGCACGCTGCTCGTGGTGGAAAGCCTCAGTCTGGGCAAGAAGCTCTATCACCTGGCCGAGACGCCAGCAAGCGAGCAGGAAGACTTCCATGTGGAGCTCGCCGATCAGGTGCTGAAGGTGTTCAGGCGCTGGGGCCGCGCCCTCGCCAGTCACGCCGATCTCCAGCGGCTCGGCAGCAAGGCCACCATCAAGCGTTACCTGACCTGCCTCGTCGAGTACGGGCTGCTTCAGGAAACGGGGGGCGGCAGCGCGACGAACTACCGCGTGTACACCCAGGGGGTCCACGGGGCCGGGGTGGTCGCCGAGGTCCTCAAGATCATGGCCCAGGAACTCGGCCAGCCTGCCGCGCCTGTGGCCGCCACGACCCCTCCTCTCCCCACCCAGGAGACTCCCGGCCATGACGAAACCAGCAGCCACACCCATGCCCACCTCGACCACCTCTCGCCCGACGCAGCATCTGTGGCTGCTGGTCCGCAACCTGCCGGGCTCTCAGAACGTCGAGGTGACGGAGGTGATCGCGCAGAACGGGGCAGGGCGGGCCTTCCAGTACCAGGTAGCGGCTCAGGCAGACCGTCAGGCGCTATTGGGCAGCGTGCTGCTTCAGGCGATCAAACGGTGCACGAACAACGGGGTCATCGCCCTGCACAGTCCACACACCGAGTACGTGCGGATCGCCGACCGCCAGGGCAAGCGCCCGCCGGAACTGGCGGGCACCCTGAAGCGGCACAACCTGACCCTCACGCTGGCGCGGCGGCAGGGCGGGGTGGGACTGTTCGCAGAGTACGCCGAGGCCCTGCACGAACACCGCATTCCGGACCTGCCCCCCATGATCGACTTCCAGCTGTACACCGGCTGCATCACCGATGGTCAGGAGGCCTATGTCGGTGCCGTTCTGGTGGGGGCGAACCGGCTGCACACCTGGCGCAACACGGTCAAGGGTCCCAACCTGACCCTCTCGGAACTGCACGCGGTGCGCTGGGCCTTCAGCACCATGCCTTCCGGGAGCACGGTGGAGATTCACAACCAGTCGCGGGACGCCCGGCGGCTGTGGACCGAGCCCGAAGAGGTGATGGGAGAGCACGAGGCCGACCTGAGGCCCTACATGCTCAGGCTCGCCCAGACCATCGCCAGTAGGCAGATCCGCTTTCAACCTCCCAAGGGGACAGCACACCCGGGGCTGTTTCGTCAGCACACGCGCTTGCTGGCAGGCACGCAGTTCGCTGACGCCGCGAGGGAGCGCCCATGAGCTTCGACCTCCAGACGCTCCAGGCCCGTGGCCTCCTGTCGGGGGCGCAGGTGGCGGCCGCCCTGAGCGTTCAGGAGCGGCGCGGCGGAACATTCCTGGGCGCCGTGGCAGAGCTTCTGGGAGACCAGGCCGGGCAGGTCTGGCAGCAGTTCGCGCGGGACCTGAACTGGCCGTTCTATCCGGACCACAAGGCGCTGAAAAGCCTCGAAGGGCACCTGATCGACCACAGGACCGCCTTACGCCTGGGCGTTCTCCCCCACCGTCGGCAACACCTGTCCCTGCACGTGCTCACCCACGACCCCGAGCTGCGGGTGAAGGACCTGCACGAACTGGGGAGCTTCATCACCCTGGAACTCGTCACGCCGGATGTGTACCGCCGGGTGTCTGCACTGATCTACCCCCGCCTGCCGTACGAGCGATTCGACGAGTCTGAGGCCCTGGCCATCGCCACCGGGCGCGGGGCAAGGCTGTTCGCGGGCGGCAGCATCGCGGACTGGCGCGGCCGCCGCCTCATCACGGAAACCCAGGCCGCCGAGGCGCAGGCCATCCTGAACGGCTTCGAGTACGTCGATCCCGAGATCAGCCCACCCGATCCCAGCACCCTCAGCCTGGTGGACTGGGACACCCTGGTGACGCTGCGCGTCTACCCCTACCGGCTGGTGGGCACCCACCTTCAGGTCCTGATGAGCGAGTCCAACGACATGACGCTCCGCACGCTCGAGTTCAGCGCGCAGCGGCGGATCGTGCCGGTCATGACGGCCCAGGCTTCCCTGGACCTGCTGCTGAGCGCCAACGCGGAAACAGGGTCGACCATCACGGCCCTCGCGGACATGATCAGCGCGCTGGGGCCGCTGCCGACCCAACCGGAGCCGTCCGTTGCCAGCGAATAGCCTGCTCATTGAGGCGCTGGCAGCCCACGCCGCGGGCCTGGTGGTCATGCCCGTGAACGCGGGCGGAGAGTACGACAAGCGGCCGCACCTGGTGTTGATGGACACCGGGCACCGCGCGCCGAGCCGCAAGGCCCCGGGCCGGTGGGTGCCGTCCTGGCGCCCGCTGATGGAGGAGGCACCCACCGAGGACATGGTGGTGACGTGGTTCCGCCGTCCGGCGGGGAAGGGGCTGGCCTGTCTCACCGGGCAGCGGTCCGGACGGGTCGTGATCGACCTCGATGGCGCAACCGGGGATGAATTCCGCCAGCGCTGGGGGGTGCGGCCCCATGTCCGCACCGGGAGCGGGGGCTGGCACATCCACGTCGCCGCCCCGCCCTGGCGCGTCCCCACCCTGAACAGCAACAGCAAGGCGGCACTCGGGGCGGCCTTTCCCGGGTTGGACAGCCGGGCCGACGGCGGGTACGCCATCCTTCCGCCCACGGTCAGCCGCGCGGGACCCTACACCTGGCTGCGCCCCCTTGCCGATCTGGAAGGGACGGCGTTCCTGCCGGTGCCCGCTCAGGTGCTGCTGGGGCTGGTCGGTCCACCCCGGCAACCTCCGGCTTCACCGGCAGTGGCCCACCCTCCTTCCCCACTCCCCGCTGCAGCGGGGAGCCGCCCGCCACCGGGTGTCATGCAGGACGCCTTGGACGAGGCGTTGCGGCTGGTGGCCGCCTTCTACGGGCGTGACAACGCCGGGTTCTGGCTGGCGCGCACCCTGCGCGACTGGGGGCACGGCCGAGAGGACGTGAAGGACCTGAAGTTCCACACGCGGGTGCCCGAATACAACACCAAGGGCGAGAGAGAGCCGTATACGCAGGACCACTGGGAGGCGTCGGTGGACTCGGCGTTTACCCGTGCCCCCCGCGTGGGGGCGTCCAGGAAGCCGGAGCCGGTCACCACCCCCGACCGGCTGGTCCGGGTCTGGCCGCACCTGAACGGCGAGGAGCGGCGCCAGGCCCTGCGGTGTGTCGCCGCAAGCTGGACAGCCCAGGGGAAAGTGGACCGCGTCGTGTCCTTTTTCACGGCCCTGGCGGTGCCCGAGGAGGTGATCGCGGCGGAACTCGGCCACCTGACTCAACAACAGGCGCGGGGAATCCTCCTGCCTGGCCTGACATCGCTCGCCACCCGGTACCTTCCCGGCTGGGAACGCCGCGCCGCGGGTTGACGGCGGAGCCTGGTTCAGACCAAACTGGCCCTTACCAGAGGGTTTCCCAACCGGAGCGCTTTGGAAAACGCACCCCTCCTGCGCAAGTAGGAGGGGAAACTTGTTTCTTGTTACGCTGCCCCTGCGTTTTCCAAAAACTCAGGAGGAAAGTATGTTGGACCTGGTGCGTCGGCCCTTTGGTTTCGCTTCTGCTCTTGCGACGGAAGCCCACACGTTCACCGCAGACGAGAACGTTTTGCCCACCTCAGATGCGGTCCTCCGGGATCAGCTCCAGCTGATGCGGGAAGAGATTCGGCGGCAGTACGTCCGTCTCTCCAACACCGACCTGGTGTGGCACGCCAACGTGATCAACACGTACAAGGACGTGCATACGCTCTGGTTCGATGTCTGGGGAAGCACGCCGCCCTATCTCCTCACCCTGGCGTGCCTTAACTGGCTCAGGCACGTCCAGCGGTGGAACACCGAGGCTCACGCCTCGGTGGAGAATCTCTGGCGATTTGCAGCTCCCATCGCTCTCAAAGTGAGCGTGGAAGCCGCACCCCAGTTCTCCAGCTGGCAGGAGGCCTTCAGTTTCGTTGCGAGCAACGGCCTGGAGGTGATTCACCGCTGGAGACCCAGGGCAGGGATCACCTTCCTGAAGTACTTCGAGGAGTCCAGCCGAGCTGAACTTCCGAAGGGGGTGGCGTTCCTGCGTGGTCGCGGTCAGCAGCTTGACCAGCGCCTGCGCACCGTCTGGGCGGCTCGTGCGACGCTCCTGGCCTACGGCATCGATCAGGCCATGATCACGCCCGACCTGGTGCTGCGCGAGATTGCAAGCCAGTACACCGTGAAAAAGGAACCGATGCCCCGGCACTGGAACCTGAGGACGGTCACCGAGCTGCTGGAATCCCAGCAGTACGCGCCGATGTGGTCCCTGGACTACACCGGCGAGGACGATGACCGGATGTACGGTGACACCCTCGCCAGTGAGGTGGACGTCGAGCGCCGGTTCGAGACGACCACGATGCACCGCGAAGCCGGGATCGCCGCCCGTGCCCTGGCACACGCTGGACTCTGGCCCCTTGCGATGTCCCTGCCTCTCAAGGACCTGCTGGAAGCTGCGGAAAGTGGAACTCAGCCACTGGACGCCTTCTGTCGGGAGTACAACTTGAAGCGGGACGACGCATTGGAGATCGTCAGCCTGATCGGTCACCTGACCCTCTGGACCGACTGATCCCCGAGAGGCAACGCCGTTGCCTGACCTCCAAGGTCACCTCAGAAATCTCAACACGACGTGTTGACTTCTGAGGTTCTTTTTTTGGCGTGAACCAGTCTCCACCTACGGTGAAGGCATGAAAAAGGTGCTGCTCGCGTTATCACTTCTCTCCGCCGCGTCCCTGTCGCTCGCCGCCACACCCGGCCCAACGCTGGGCGGGAACATCACCACCACGTTCAACGCCCTGGACCTTCAGGACCGGCCGATGGTCCTGAAGATGCACCAGGGCGAGACGTGGCAACTGGACCTGCCCGACAGCGTGGCCAAAATCATCTCAGGCCGCGACGACCAGCTCGACGTGCAGGTGGACTCGAACGTGGTCTTCCTGAAGGCCATCCAGAACACCGGCTGGGGCAATCTGACGATCCGTCTGAAAAACGGCGACTCTATTCAGGTGGTCTACAGCCTGGCGAGCGCCAGCGGCCGGTACATCCGCCGGGTGGTGGTCGAGTACCCGACGGACCCTGAACTCACCGAGGCGCCGGTCCAGGCCGCACGCCCCGTCTACAGCACTCCGACCACCACGGTACCCGCCGCCTCGACCCCCAGGACTCCTGCGGCGCTGGCGCCGACCCCGACGATCCCGGTGGCAACGGGCCCACAGGTCGCGCCCGAGTGGCTGCGGTTCGGCTTCATCGGCGGCACCCGCAACGGCACCAGCCTGAACCTGGGCTACCGCATCACGAACATCGGGACCGAGGCCGTCGTGTTCAACCCCCAGGCCGTGCGGATGCAGGCCGGTTCCCAGGCCCTGAAAGTCGCCGTCCTCGGGGACCAGAACGGCACCGTACGCGTGAACGCCGGGCAGACGGTGTACGGCAACCTGGTGGTCGACACGACGGGCAGCGTGTCGAACGCGCCCATCACCTGGAGCTGGATCGGCTCGACGATGAGCGGCGCGCACCAGTACGACGTCGGCGGCCCGCTGACCCTCGTGCTGGCCGGAGCGGGCCATGCGGGGCGGTAAGCTCGGCGCGGCCGGGCTGCTGCTGGCCACGCTCAATGTGGGCAGCGCGTCGGCGCAGACCGGCATCGTGTCGTTGATCGACACGAACATCGCCCCCAACACCCGCTTCTACCGCAACCGCGCGCTGATCGAGGTGATCGACCTTCAGTTGCTGGGGAGGTGGCGGGATCAGGGCTGCAAGATCGGCGCGAAGCCCAGCAGTGCCTGCCCGACCTTCGAATTCAGCGTGCCGTTCCTGCTCGACCCCACCAGCCTCCAGAAGAGCAGCCTCGACGTGAGCCGCGACCTGGGCGGCATCATGCAGTACGAGTGGCAGCGGTTTCAGGACCGGACGCGCTGGGCTGTCAGCATGGACCTGAACAGGAGCATCAGCGCCGCGACCGCGCTGCCCGCGCTGCCCTACGCCACCCGGCCGCTGGGATGCACGCCCGGGCTGAACATCGCGGGTGAAATGGCGATCACGGCGGCCAAGCTGCTGGCCGGGAATCCGCTCGACATCAGCAGCACCCCGGCCCCCTACGCCCTGAGCGTGCCCGCCGGGAGCACGAACCCCAACTTCAGGCTCCCCAGCGGCCTGAGCTACGGCCTGAAGGACGACGGGGTGCCGCTCCCGAACTACCCGTACCCGCGCGTCGCGCGCGCGCAGTACTGCCCCGGGCGCGAGCTGCCACAGGTCCTGCCCGACTCGGCCTATCCCCTCCCCGGCAGCGTGTACATGCCCAACACCTCGGTGTACGGGGTTTCGGGACCGAGGTACCCGCTACCCCTGGCCTTCAACTGGGGCGAGGTCCGCAGCCGCATCAAGAACTCCTGCAACCAGGCCGTCAAGCAGTACTACAAGGAGTATGTGGAGAACGTGCTGGGGGCCGTCGCCACCAAGATGCAAGGCAGCATGCACTGGAACGGCTACACGAAGTGGCAGGGCAACCGCAGCGGGGTGATTTTCGCACCGGTGGCGGGCGCGCTGCCCAACACGGCGAAGTTGGTGGACCTCGCGTCGAAAGCGCAGACGCCGCAGTTCGCCGATTACCTGACGGTGCGCACGCCGGGCTCCCAGCTCATCAGCAACCAGTCCCGCGTGAGCGGCAAGCTGGTGCAGCTCGAGGATCTGAAGCGCTGGCTGGAGGCGGGCAACCTTACGGACGCTTCCACCCAGGGCAGCGTCAACCTGTTTCAGACCTGGCAGCAACTCCTGCCGATGGTCGACAGGCGCCCGCTCACCTTTTACGCCCACGCGCGGTACTGCACCCTCACTGGATGTGTGCCGGTGCCAGTACCGATGCTGATGCCGGACATGGTCGTGAGCGCGGCGGGCTGCACCGTCGCCCCCACGGCGGGCGGATTGGGCACCATGACCTTCACCCTACCCGCCTTCCGGTTCGCCTGGGTGTCGGTGCCCGAGGGCTTCCCCATCCCGGGGCTGAGCGGCCACCCCGAGCTGAGGGTCCAGTGAGGCGGCTTCACGCCTGGCTGCTGACGGTCACGGCGCTGGCGGGCCTGTCCGCTGCCAGCGCCGCGACCGCCCCCTCCCAGACCCCGCCCAAGCTCTCTTCCAAAGAACGTGCGCAGGCCACGCAGATGATGCGGGAGCTGACGGCGCGGCCCCAGGCCCTCCTCCTGAACCCGGGAGTGCTGTACGGCGATCTGGGAGCCGACCGCGGCGAGGTCCTGGTCGTGACCTACCAGATGCCGCAGGACCTGGCCGACGCCCTGGTGAAGGCCGCTCGGGCAGGCGCACGCGTCACGGTGCTGACCGACGCCCGCACCGCGCGCAGCATGGTGGCCCTGAAAAGCGTGGGGATCGCGCTCTACCGGTCCAGCATTCCTGTGAACCAGGGCATCCTGGTGTACGGTTCGGTGGTTCTGACCGGACGCCTGGTGAACAAGACCGAGCAGGGCAGCAGCGCCTTCAGGTCCGTGACCACTGCCGACTCCATTCGGGCCACCTGGCCGACCCTGGTGAAACTCAGTACACGGCTATGACCACCAAACTTTTCCTGCTCATCGTCCCTGTTCTGATCTGTAGCTGCAAGGCGCAGGTACAGAGCGGTGACCGTCAGGCGGTGACCGTCAGCGTGCAGGAGCAGTCGGCAACGAAGCCGTCGGCGCGCGAGGCGGAGCAGGCCATCAACGAACTGATCGCCGACGTGAGAGCGTACACGCTGGAGGACCTCCGGGCGGATTACCGCTCGCAGGACTCGGGACGGCACGAGTTGATGCTCGCGACCGTGCAGGACCCCAACTACCGGCTCCAGCCGGAACTGCGCAGTGAGGGCGGCCAGGCCAGTGAGTGGGGAGTGCGGGTCCACCGGGCCAACGCCCAGCCGTTCCTGAGCTACCAGGCCATCCAGGCGGCGGCCACCCGGATCGGTTCGGATACGGTGGGGACACCGCAGGTCACGGCCGAGAAAAACCGCCACGCCGCGGACCAGGTGCGGGCCGGTGCCGCGCCGTACGTGGACCTGTTCGTGCCCGTCACATTCAACCGCGAAGGAACAAAGTGGACCATTCAGCGTACTCCACAGCTCATCGGCACCCTGACGCAGCCGTAATCCCCTTCACTCAGGGTCTCGGCGACCTCCGACGCCCACCCCAGCGCCGGGTGGGCGAAACGCATCTGGCCTTTTTCCGCGAGGTGGACCGCTGGTCGGCCGTCGGTGCCCACGATGTCACCCAGGTGCTGGGGGCCGAGGAAACCAGACACCTGGTGCGGGACGGGTACCTGCTGCACTGGCCCAGCCTGATCGGCGGCGTGATGATGCTGGGACCGGCCGCCCTGCGGGTGGTCGCCCCGCAGCAGCGGCCCTGGATCGGCAGTTCGACGGAGGCCACCAACCAGGCCTACGTCCGCGAGGGCATCAAGCGGTTGCTGGCCGAGGGGTACACGTACGAGCTGCCGGACGAGTACAGGCGGCACTGGATGTATGCGCCTGGCGGCAGGCGGTGCCTGGTGATCGGCCGGTGCATCGGCGAGGGCTACAGTCCACGGGCCGTCCGCAGCCTGCTCCAGCAACGGCGCTCACACCTGCTCTCCCAGAACGCGGGCCTCGTGGTCATCACGCCGACCCTGGCCCGGCTTTCCCGGCTGGCGGGCGCCCACCCCCACCTGGTGGTGCTCTACCGTCTGCCGCTGTCAGAAGTTCAGATCGGCCCCCGTGCCGTCCCACCAGTTCACGTGTAAGACCTGCACGCCGTGGGGAGCGAGGGTCTCGACCAGATTCCGTGACCTGACCCGGCTGGTCACGCCCCACACCAGCCCGGCGTACTTCCCGCTGAAGGCCTCACGTTTCTGCCGGACGACGCGGCCACGGTAGGAGCCCGTGTCGAACTCGATGGCCACCAGGTGCGGCCCGAGCGTGAGGACAGCGTCCGGCTTGTTGAGCTTCCCCAGAGCGGCGGCGTCGGAGTGCCACTGCTCGGGCGGGTACCCCAGCCGCAGTCGAAGCTCGGCGGTTCCGCACAGGTGCCCGATTCTCTCCGGGCTGAGGCGCCGGGGCAGACGCGGCGCGGACGTGACGAACCAGATGAGCTGCCGGGAGGTCTGGGTCCGGAAGATCGGCTGCACCACCGCACTGAAGCAGATGAATTCACGCAGGCCCTGCAACTGCCCCAGGTCCAGATCGAAGTAACGCTTCAACTGAGCGGCGCTCAGGACCCGGTCGGTCCTGAGCGCCGCTCTGAGCCGGGCCAGTTTGCTCAGGAGAGGGTTACCGCGGGGCGCCATCACCCGCCACGCTTCCACCGAAGAGGACGTTGATGGGAGTGCCGCGGTCGATGTGGGCCAGGGTGACGACCGAGGCCGTGGTTGAGGGGAGCTTGAAGCTGTTGACGGCCCCGCCGAGAAGGGACAGCCAGAAGTTGGGCGGCGCCTTGGTCACGACCGTCGCTCCGCCTGTCACCACCGTAGTTCCCGCCTGCAACTGGGCGTTGGCCGCCTCCTGTACCCCGGAGAGCGTGCCGCGCACCGCGTCGATGGCTGCCGCAGGCGCCGAGGGACGGAAGCCGGGCTTCACGCCGAGCGTCCCGTCCGTGGCGACTCCGCTCGCGCGCACCGGGACGACCTGTCCGTCAGGCAGGGCCAGTTCTGTGAAGTTCATCTGGACCCGCTTGGAACCGTCGAGGGTGGCTGTGCCCTTCCAGACGTAGTTGCCCTGAGCGGCTGGGGTGTTCACGAAGAATTCCACGCCGGCCCCCTCGATCAGATCGAGGGCAACCACCATGTTGGCGGGAATAAGCTGTCCCATCTGGAAGGGCGAGGCGGAAGCCGGGGCGCTGGAAGAGGCTTGCCCGTTTCCCTGGGCGACAGGAGCTGCACTCGCCTGCTCGGGCGCGCTGTAAAGGACCTTTGACCGGCCGTCCTGAGCCTGGGGGGGGGGGGTGCTGGAGGTGGAGCCCGTTTCGGTCGTCTGACCGTTCTGTGGGGCCTGCGCTTGGGTACCGGACTGTCCCTGATTCTGGTTCTGACCGGTCCCGGAGGATGTGATCCGGTTCGTGGCCTTGGCGTCGTAGATAACTTTCAGGTTCCGCGAGCGTGCGTCGTTGGCCCCTCCTGTAGAGTTCCCTGCCCCCTCCGCTCCCTGACCGCTCCCGGCGCTGGCCGTGGACGCCTCATTGCCAGCGTCAGCGCCCCTCACGGAGAGCACCGCCATGCGGCCCGTACGCTGTCCCTCTCCCTGCTGCCCATTGGCCGCCGTATAGGCAACATGAAGCCCCGAGGCCGCCCCCCCTGCCCTTCCGGAAGGGGAGGTGGGTCCCGCCGCTGTGGCGGGGGAGGTCGCCGCCGAGTTTAGCTGACTTCCCGCGAAGTTTTCAGACACCTGCACGGGTGGGGGTGTCGTGGGCGTCACCGTCACAGGCGGCGTGGACGCGGTGTTCGAGTCCGGCCCGGGTGTGGCCGCCGAGATGCTGGCAGCGGGTGGAGGGGTGAAGACCACGGGCGCGGCGGTGTCATCTGGAGCGGCCGTGGTGTCGGGAGTGGCGCTGCTCACGGCCGGGGGCGTGGAGGCGGTGGTGCTGTTCACGGCTGGGGGAGGCGTGTCGACGCTCACAGGTGGGGTGTACACGGTACTCCAGTCCGGCTCGGGTGTGGCCGCCGAGATGCTGGCGGCGGGTGGAGGGGTGAAGACCTCAGGCGCGGCGGTGTCGTCTGGAGCGGCCGTGGTGTCGGGAGTGGCGCTGCTCATGGCCGGGGGCGTGGAGGCCGTGGAGCTGTTCACGGCCGGGGGGGGCGTGTAGACGCTCGGACTGCTGGGCGGCGGCGAGTAGCTGGAGGACGTGTCGTTGGCGTAAGACGGCGCGGTGTAGGACGGCGCGGTGACCTGTGACTCCGTGGGGGCCACAGTCTGTCCCGTGCCGATACCCGGCGTGGACCCTGTGGACGAACCCGGCGCGGGGGCCAGCGGGCTGGTCTCCACGGGCTCCGTCGGAAGGCGCGGGGGACCACCGGCACTCTCGGTATCGCTGCCTGCCTGCACGTTCTCCGACTGGGCCGCGCCCGGAGGGGTGGCCGTGGCACTGGCCGTCACCGTCTTGGGCTGCCGCGGCCAGAACATGAAGGCGCCCAGCGTGCCGATCAACAGGCCTGCACCGATGATGCCCAGCCGCCGCGCGTCAGGCACCGGTGCCCCGTTGGGGGTCCGGCGCGTGACCCTGGCCGTGATGCGCTCCACGAACGACTCCCGGCCGTCGATGGCCCGGGCCTGCTCCTGGAGGAGGGCAGAGGCGCGGACCTCGGATTCGGGGATGCGCGCCAGGCTGACCCGGGTCGCCAGGCCGGGGTTCTTCGCCCTCAGTTGCTCCATAAAGGCGGCGTAGTCCGGGCTGTTGGGATCGCGCGGGATCTCCAAGCCCAGCGCCTCGACCTCACTGCTCAGTGTGTCCACCACTTCGGGATCGTAGATGTACGTCTGGGGATCGGGATGCGTCATGGCTCCACCCTAGATGCGGGCTGGTTTCGCCCAGGGACGCGAGAAGGCCCGGCCGCTCTGGCGGAAACCTGAATCCAGTTAGAAATCGGAGGTGTTCGTCGTCTCCGTGAATGGCGCGAACTCCGGAGGTAGGTATGAATCAGGGGCTCACCATCAGCCAGCGTTCCGTCGCCTTTTGGACCCGCGTGGGGGTCAGTCCGCTGCCCCTCCTGACCTGGGGCGTGATTCTTTTGGCGGCCTTGGTCTTCAGCATGGCGTTCGCCCAGCAGACCGGCAACAACCCGTTCGACACGACCTTCGCACAGCAGGGGAAGACGGGCTGCGGCTGGATCGCCTCATTTGTCAGCAGCATCCTCGTGCGCATCGTCTTCTTCGGCATGGCGATCATCGGCTTCGTCATGGGTCTGGCGCGCATGCGGGGGGGCTGGGGGTGGTGCGCCCTGGGGATTGTCGGCGGCATCCTCTCCCTCCAGGCCATCCCCCTCGGCAAGAACCTCGGCATCGTCCCGCCCCAGTGCGGCCTGTAAGCCCCTGGCGAACGCCGAGTCTTGTGAACGGAAACGGGTGAGGACGTGGAGTACGATCCGATCTACCGCTTCAACCAGGAACCGGAATGGCGCTTCGGCATCACCTGGCCGAAGCTCGGCAAGGCGGGGGCGGTGGCCTTTCTCGCGTTCCTGCTGCTCTCAGGCTCCCTCGAAGGGATTCCCCTTCTCGCCGTGCTGCTGGGCGTGCTGGTCGGGACGTACCTCGCCCTCGCCGCCTACCAGCGCCTGGTCCCCCGCAACTACATCAAGAACCTCTTCTATTACGTTTCGACCCCGATGGTCCTGGAAGTCACCAACGACAGTAGGCCCCTGCCGCTCTCGGTGCCCAGGTATGCCGAGGTGGCCCCTCCCAAGAACAACCGGCGCAGGCCTGCCCGCACGGCACCCGCACCCATCCAGGACGCCAAGGCCTGAACTCTCTCTGTCCGGCCCGCACCCACCAGGGCGGGCCGCTTCCCATTGGTGCCAACCAGAAAGAATCTACGGTGGGCCTATGTCCTTTCTGACCAGTCTTCGGGATGCCCTGACGCCTGTACGCCAGACCAGTTGGACCGAGAAGTCCCCGTTACTGGGAATCCGCCAGGGGGTCCACGTCGCGCGGAACGGCTCGGCCGAGATCGGGTTCGAATTCCATCTCCCGAACGCGCTGCAAGTGTCTAACGCCGTACGTGACAGCATCAAACACACCCACAACATCCTGCTGAGCCAGGCCCTGCCGGTCGGCTCACGCGGACGCATCATCATCGAGAACCGCGACATGCCCGAAAAAGAGGTGCGGAGCTACATGCTCGAGGCGCAGGGTCAGCAGGACATCCTGAGCGCCGTGGTGCAGGCGGACAACGACCTTCTGGAACGTGACCGCCGCGCCGGGAAATTGAAGCGCACGCGCTATTACCTCACCGTCAAGGTCAACCGCAAGACTCCGAAGAACCGCAGCCTATCCGAACGGGAACTTGGCATTCTGACCGACTACTGCAACGCCTACGCGGGCCGGCTGGGCGACGCCATGCACGCGGCCGGTCTGTCGCCCCGCCGGATGGGGACGCAGGACATCGCCAACCTGATCTACAGCTACCGCAACAAGCAGTTCGGCGACATGCCGGGCGAATACCGCAGCGTGGTCCCCACCGGCGACGCTTCAGTTCGCTCGCTGCAAGCCGACGACCGCATTCAGCTTCCCTCCCCGCGCCGCCAGCTCACGGAAAGCTCGGTGGACAAGTCCAATCCCGGGTTTCTGGTTGTGGGCACACGCCTGGTCAACGTCGTGAGTTACTCCGAGGTGGGCGAGGGCACGCAGAGCGGGATGCTGGAGCAGCTCCTGGCCGCCCTGCGGGACGTCGAGTATTACCTGATCATCGATTTCGTCATCGTTGATCCCACCACCAAGAAAGCCGCCCTGGCGTACAAGGCCGAAGGGGCTGGCAACACCCTGGCCGAGGGAGGCGGTTCCGCAAACAGGGCGATCTCCGACGAGATGGAGGAGGCGCTGTACGCCATCACGCGCGGCAAGGCCAAGATGGTGAACTTCGGACTGGCCATGGTGATCTACGCGCGGACGCAAGACGAGCTGAACTACGCCACCAACCGGGCGCGCGCGGAGATGGGGCAACTGGGAGGGGCGCTGGCCCGGGTCGGGAACGTGGACAATATCCGGCAGTACGAGGTGCTGGAACCGTTCAACGGTCTGACCAACCAGTACCTGTTCGACGGCCGCACGATCAATGTGGCCGGTCTAATTCCGCAGGTGGGCGCCTGGGAGGGCACGCCAGACCCCCTGGTCGTCTTCCGGAACCGGCACGGCGGGCTCACGCCGATCAACCAGGCGGTGGGAACCAACAACTCCGGGACGTTCATCATCGGCACGGCAGGCAGCGGCAAGAGCAACCTGAACATGACGTTCCTGCTCAACGTGCGCGCCATCGGTGGCAAGGTCTATATCCTGGACCTCAAAAAGGACTACGACGCCGTGGTGGAGGCGGTCGAGGGCGAAATCATCGAAATCTGCCCGGGTGCCGTGCTGCCGAACGGCAAGCCGGTGTGCATCAACATGTTCGACCTCCCCCCGGGTGGGATCACCGCGACGGCGGAGAAGCGCGGCCTGCTGATGGGCATGTTCAAGGCGCTGCTGATGCCCAGCGGCGGGCTGGGGCCACTCGACTACACTATCCTCACCAGCGCGCTCGAGGCCGCCTACGACCTGGCAGTCAAGCGGATTCCCACCGGGGACGGAAAGTACCGCGAAGAGTTCAAGGAATTCTACCTCGGGGACTTCGTGCGGATTCTCAGGAACCTGCCAACCGTGGCGGGCGTCGCGCCGAACAAGACCATGCAGGATGCCATCGACATCCTGGGTGCCCGGCTCGGGGCCTTTACAGGCAAGGGGGAACTCGCGTCTTTCCTGAACGGCCCCACGACGGTCCGCATCGGAAGCGACGTGACGAGTTTCAACATTTCCGCCATGCGTGACGAGTCGGCCCGGGAACTGCGGCGTATCGGAATGATCCTGCTCGTCGACCTGATCTGGCGCAGCGGTTTGGACAACCCGGGCGTGATCAAGTACCCCGTGTTCGAGGAGCTGGGAGCGATGGCGGAGATCGAGGAGGCCGCGAAGTTCGTGGCCGAGATGTTCAAGGTCGGGCGCACCTTCGGTTTCTACCCGGTCGGGCTCAGCCAGGAGATCGGGGACATCGAGAACCTGGGGGGCATCATCAACAACAGTGCCCTGCGCCTGATCGGCAGCGTCACGCCCGACGAGGCCGAGAAGATCGTGACCACCCTGAAGCTGAACGAGGCCACCCACGCCAGCATCAACAGCCTGGGCGGCGGCGCCAACTTCCGTGAGTACGTGGCGATTATGGAGCTGTCGAATGGAACCACGGTTGGCGACGTGATTCAGAACCACCTGACCCCGCTGAAGCGCTGGTTGACCAGCAGCCACCCGGCGGACAAGGAACGCCGCGAGGAGTACACCCGTCGCCTGGGCGGCAACCGGATGTCCGCGGTGCTGGCCCTGGCCGGTCATTTCGTCAACTGACGGACCCAGAGTGCCTTTCGGGAGGAACCTATGAAAAGAACGTTGCTGACCGTCACGGCCACCGTCTTGCTGTCCACCGGCCCCGCGCAGGCCGCAGGAAGTGTGGGCGGCGTGCCGCTGCCCAGCCAGGCGCAGAGCGCTTACGACTTCTACCAGCGCAACCAGGCCTGGCTCCAGTCCCTGACCGACCTGAAAAGCATCAGTGACCGGATTTTCAGCGAGGACAACCTGAAGAACCTCGGCTCAGTCATGCTCCAGCGGCTGGCCGACCAGGGCTTCAACACCGCGGGCATCGACCCGGAGGGCTTCCTCAACGACCTGCAACAGCAGATCGACGCGATCAAGGAGGAGATCAGCAAAGGTCAGGCGTTCGTCGCCTCGGCCGCGTTCCTGAAGCCCGGCACGAACGAGGTGGACACCGCGATCGCTTTCAACCCGACCCTCCAGCAGATGAAACGCGACAGCGCCGTGCAAAACGTACAGGCGGACGAGCTGACCAAGTCGCAGTTGCAAAATACGGCCGACAGCGCCAGGACCGTCGAAGAGGCCGTCACCACGGCGAACACGCTTCAGGACCGGGCCAAAGATGTCGCTACCCAGGCGCTGCACCTGGGGAACGCCCTGAACGGCGCTGACTCCACCCGGGACGGCGTGCAGGTGCTGGGGCAGATCGTCCTCGAAGACATGAACAACCGGGCCATGAGCGACGCGGCGCTGGCCGCGCAGTTCGCGCAGCTCTCGCGCAGCCTGGACATCACCAACCAGACGATGGGAGCCGTGGTGAGCGACCTGATTGCCCGGAAGAAGGGCGAGGCGCTCGCGCGTCAACAGATTGTGGAAGAGCAGGTGGCCCGCTCACAGGCGCGCGCCGACGAAACGGCCAGGTCGGTCCGTGCGACGGGCAGCGCCATTGTGGAGATCACGACGGCACCGGAGACCAATACCGAGAACACCGGCCAGTTGCTGCGGGGGAACTGATGCAGGGATCATTCCGCTTCGCGTTCATGCTGGGCATTCTTGCGCTGACCCTGTTGGGCAACGCCGGGGCCACCACGACGCCGGGGCTCTTCGAGGTCAACCTGTCCGACTACGTGCAAAATCCCCGGATCTGGATGGATACCCTGGCCAAGGACATCGGCGACCAGCGGCTGATCCAGTCGCTCGCCCTGTACGGCATGTACATCGCCGGTGGCATGGGCCTGTACGTGATCTTTTTCAAGGGCATCTTCCGCAACAACTGGGGAGTGGCCACCCTGACCATGTTCAAGATTCTCGCCGTGCTGGCCATCATGGATGCCACCCGAGATGGCAACGGGCCGGTCTGGGCCGTCATCGACAGTTCCACCGCCGGGTGGTCGGCGCTCTACACCACGGCCTCCAGGCTCGCCAGCCCATTGATCAAGGATGCCGTCGAGGTGGGCACGGCGGACATGGCGAACGCGGCCCACGAGTACCTGATGGCGGCGGGCGCAGCGTCGGGCATCGCGGAGGTCATCACGACGGCGCAGTGGAAGAACCCGAACAATCCGCTCGACGACACGACCGTGCAGGCCCTGGTCACGGCCGAGCAGCAGGCCCGGCAGATCTCACCGCTGGACCGCGCGAGTTGGATCGTGCAACTGGGCTACGTGCTGATCCTCGGATTTTTCGCACTCTTCACCTCGATCATCCTGGGAAGCGGCTTCAGCCTGATCCTCGGCAGTCTGCTGCTGCCGTTTGGCGTGGTGGCGTGGGGCATCGGCGACGGCCGGATGCTCAAGTACATCCTCATGCTGGTGATCGGGGCGTGGCTGACCGCTGCCGTGACGCCCTTCGTCATGGTTCTGTCCGCCAAGATCGCGGTGCAGTACCCCCAGCAGGTGCTCACTAACCAGATCAAGAGCAGGACAGCCGACCTCAATGCCCTGGCCTATCAGTACCGAGAAGAGATGGTGAAGTGCATGTCGGGCACCACCGGTCAGGGGAACGAGTTGGGCGTTCCCAAGTGGCTCGGCGGTGACTCCGCCTGCTCTGGAATCAAGGCCTTCTTCCTCCAGATCAACGCCGGGTTGCAGTCGTTCTGGAGCATGGTCCGGGGGTTCATCCTGTTCGTCATCGCCATGGTTGTGGCTCAGGGCATCGCGGCCGCCCAGCTCCGGCGCGTCCCGGGCTTCCTGGCGAGCGCACTCAGCACGGGCATTGACTCGACCGTGTACGGCATTCAGACAGCAGGTGCGGGCATGTTGGCCCGCATGGGGGGGGGCGCCATGCGGGGCATGTCCGGACCCGCCGGGAACCTGGCGACCACCGGCGGCCGGGCACTCGTGGGCGGCGCGAACGCCACTGCGGGAGGCGTGGGCTACATGGGCAAGAACGCCACGGACTCGTACCGAACCGCTCGGCTCGGAAACGAGATGAACCGGACGATCCGGGACGCCCCTGGACAGTCCAGCCGTGAGACGTACTCGAACGCCGCCTCACGGATGAGCCCGCAGGGCGGCACGCAGACCAGACCCCAGCAGCCGTACACCGGGAACAGCGGCAACCCTGGCAGCGCGCGCGGCACGGCCGCCGACGTGGGCGCCAAGAGCGGCCGGACCAACCAGAAGAACTGACCTCACAACCAGCAGCAACCCCTTCCAGGCGGGCCGTCATCTGACCGCCCGCCTGCACTCACTCAAGGAACGGACGATGCTACAGAAACGGAACAACATCGAGAACCTCCTCGTGAAGTCGAGGTCGCCGTGGGCGGTCCTGGGCATGACCCTGTGCCTCGCCGCGTTCTTGGGCGGCCTTGCGTATGGCGTGGGTGAGCTGATCAAGCTCATGGTCGGTCTGGGAAAAGAGCTGATCGGCCTGGGCTGGGGGCGCGTGTACTCTCAGGAAAGCCCGCTGATGGTGTTCACCTACTGCCTGGGAGACGGGCGCTGTGCACCTGGGGCCAACAAGGCGCTGTCGGCCGCCTTTCCCTACCTGCCGTTCGCCCTGAGCTTCGTGCCGCTGGCCGGAGCCGCCCTGATCCACCGCGCAGGAGGTGGCAACAAGCACGTGAAGATGCCTGGCCAGCAACGTTGGGCGCTGGAGACGGACGACAAGATCAAGGTCTATGTCAGGGGAGACAAGGACCGACCAGAGAACAAGCAGAGCGGTTACCTCGGCTACTTTATGCGGCCCGCGGGCACCGACCGGTTCGACCTGAAAAAGCTCGAAATGATGATGCCCCCGGTCGAGGACCGCTGCACCAACACCATCATCATTTCCGGCGTCGGCGGCGGGAAAACTTCCGGCCTCTTCATTCCACAGCTCATGATAGACGCCATCCAGGGCAACAGCGTGATCCTGTTCGACCTGAAGTACCCCAACCGCAAGGGGTTCTACAACATGATCGCGTTCTGGCACCGGCTCGGGCGACAGGTGCAGCTCTTCACCCCGTTTTCCGAGGACACGCTGCACATGCCGCTGCTCGACAGCGTGACGGACATGAAGACGGCCCTGGAGGTGGCCGAGAGCATCATCACCCCGCCCGAGTATCAGAAGGAGGTTGGCGAGCACTACAAGAGCGTGGAGCGGCACACACTGGCCTCGATCATGCTGGCCGTCGCCAATCACCCCGTGCAGTCCAAACGCACCTTCCGTGAGGTGCTGCGCATCGCCCAGTCCACCAAGACCGAGCTCGAGCAGTGGTATCAGCGCGAAAGCGCGAACAATCCCGAGATCAAGGAGGCGATGAAGGGTATCTTCGACCGCTCGCCAGCCGCCAACGCGGACATGCTGCGGGGACTGATCTCGGAACTGAAGATCTTCTTCAACCCGGTCTTGGAACGGGCCACGACCAGCAGCCCGGGACGCAACCTGAAGCTGGTGGACGTGTTCAAAAGGCCGACACTCCTGTACGTCGGTATTGAGCAGGAACACCTGGTGGACGGCTCCGGGGAGACGCTGATCAAACTGATCAATCGCCAGGTGGACCGGGTCGCGTTACAGGAATCCGCGCGGCAGGGCGGGACCCTGGCCATTCACGTCGAAAAAGTCTTCGACGAGTTCAACAGCTTTGGTCGGCAGGGCAACATGATGCGCTCGACGGCCACCAACCGTGAGCGCAACATCGGCATGACCATCGGCGTCCAGAACAGCAGCCAGGGGCGCTTGGTGTATGGCGACCTGTACTACTCGGCGATGACCGAGAACGTTATCGGCCACACCATCCTTCTCCCCTACGGCATCACCGGTCAGGACGCCATCAACTGGTCGAAGTTGCTGGGAAACACGAGCAAGGTGGTGACGGGTGAAAGTGCCGCAAACGACCAGTTCCTGCCCACGCCGTTCAAGGGGCGGCGCACCACCTCGGAGCGCGTGGAGCGGCAGGCCTTCCTGCCTCCAGAGGAATTCGCCACATACACCAAGAACGAGGGTGTCCTGTTGATGATGGGGTGCCCGCCAGTTCGCATCAAACTGCCGCGTTACGACGCTCGGTTTGTGGTCTCCGTACCCTGGTGGCAGTTGTGGTCTCGCCCAGTCGAGAACCGCATAGCAAAGGTCTACCGGAACGTCATGGGGAAGGTCGCGCCCGGCGTGCTGACCGACCAGCTTCTGGCCGATCCCAGCTTCCGTCATCAGGGGCGGGCACCCGTGCAGGAGAACGCCCCGGAGACTCCTGAGGCGCTGTTGCATGCCTGGGCGGACGCCGCGCTGGAACAGGGCGCCCGGGTGCGTCTTGTCAGGGCGACCAATCCCCCGAAAATCTACGTTTCCAGCGACTCGTTCGAGTCCCCAGTCTCGGCCGAACAGGTCGCGTTCTTGGTGGACCAGAGCAAGTGGCTGGCCCGCGGTGCGGCGGGCACAGAGTTGCGCATCACGGACGCGGGACAGGCCCTGCTCGGCGAGACCAAGATGAAGCGTTTCACGGACGCCGAGGTGCTGGGGCCGATCATGCGCTGGATGCGTCAGCGGGCGCCCAGCATCGAACACCATCCGGTCCGCGACGCGTTGCCGGAAGACCAGCGCCAGGAGGTCACGGCGTACTACGAGTACGAGATGCTGGCGATGCCCTCCACGGTGCTGCGCGAGTTGCTCGGCGTGGTCCCAGAACTGCCCACCAAGCGTCTCGGGACCAAGAACCTGGTGGTGGTCCCGTTGAACGATCCCGCGAGGCTCAGGGCAGCCGTAGACGCCGCCCGCGAGGCCGCCGAGATGCACCCCAATGGCGAGGCCAAGGGCTGGGGCAAGGCGAGACAGGAGGCTGCCGCGAACCAGCCTCCCGTCGACCCTGAACCGCGCCCGAAGCCCGCGAAGACAGGACAGTCAAAGACCTCCAAGAAGGAGTCCAGAAAGGCACCGACCCTGCTCGAGGAGCACGCCTTGCTGAGGGCCCGGGAGGCTGCCGAAATCGCAGAGGTCGCCGAGATGGAGGCGGCACCCGCCCCCGCTCCAAAACCGGTCAGGACACCTCGCAAGAAGTCGGGAACATCACCGTCCCCAGCAAGCAACCAGCCCCCGATTTTCCTGCCTTTGCCGGAACTGGAGCGAACCTCAACCGGCCTACCCTCAGAGCAGGCAGGTGCAACGGAGCCCACGCCCGAGTCCAGTTCAAACGTGGAGGCCGTGCCAGACGTCATGGCGATTTTCACGGCCAACCGTATGAGGGGAGAGGAATGAAGAAGCTGTGTTGTGTTTTGACCCTTATGTTAGTGACGACGGCAGGCGCGCAGGCCTCGCCGCGGGTCGCGCTGAACGTGGCCGTCAACCTGATCGCGAGGGCGCAGAACTCGCTGCTGATCTACGCGCCGACCATGCAGAATCCTGAAGTCACCACGGCCTACCGTCAGGCCGTCGCGCGCGACGTCACGACGGTGATTATCACCACCCCAGAGGCGGTCCGGCAGGGCAGCAGGAACGAGCGCGTAGTGCAGGTGGCCTTTGCCGGTTGGGACACCGAAGTGACCCAGCTCTACGCACCGAACGTCACCAACGCGGCGACCAGCGTGCCGTTCGTGGTGATCGACGAAACTTTCGCCCTGGTGGGCCGCAACCTCACCCGGATTCCGCTTCCGGGAGACAGCGTGCAGGTGGACCTGGTGCGTGACCCGAAAATCGTGGCGTCGCTGGTGAAGTGGGTCAAGGCAAACGCGCAGGCCAATCCACAGGTCGACCTCCTGAAGTGGTTTTCCAATCGCCTGAAACGGTCATGAGCAGCAGCAAGCGGTGCGGCCTCCGGGCCGCTTTGTGCTGGCCCGGCTCCCGGGCAGAACCACTCCCCATCTACGGTGCAGGGCGAGGTGATTGCAGTGAAACAACGGTGGTTCTACCCAGCAGATCTGTTCTTTCTCGCCTGCGTGGTCCTGGCGGTCATGGCCGCCTCCGCGGGCGGGGCCCTGGGCTACTTGATCGGCTTGGTCACGGTGGGCGTGGGCCTGATCGTCAGCATCCTCCAGCGCATCCTGGTGGCGGTGCGCCTGCCCGCCCCCGCCCTACGCGAACAGGGGCAGACGGCAGGCGGCACGTCCAGGGCCGGGACGCACCTTGGGGCCGTGGCGGGCAGCGCAGAGGCGACGGTACGCCCGGGTGCGGAGCAGGCGGGCGCCGCAGCCGCGATGCCCGGAACGGCGCAACATGACGGTCAACTTCCCCGCTAAGTTCACCCGCAAGTGGGCGCTGATCGGAGGCGTGATCAGCGCCTTTTCCGGTTCAGCCCAGGCGTGCGGCGTGATCCCCCAGAACCTCCACGGCTGGACGGTGTATCACGCCGGACGTTTTGGCCTCGACCCCGATCTGCTGGTGAGTCTGATCTGGGTGGAAAGCCGGTTCTGCCCGCGCGCCGTCAGCCCCAAAGGGGCGCTCGGCCTGGGCCAACTGATGCCCGGAACGGCACGCGACCTGGGCGTGACCGACCCGCTCGACCCCCGGCAGAACCTGTACGGGGCGGCGAAGTATTTGCGAAGGCAGTGGGATACCTTCAAGGACTGGCCTCTCGCGCTGGCGGCCTACAACGCTGGCCCGGGCAACGTCATGGCAGCCGGGGGGGGTACCCAACATTCCGGAGACCCGGAACTACGTGGCAAAAGTGCTCGCAACATACCGGGCTTTGAAGCGGGCTCCGGTCCGTTTCCAGGGGGTGAACGGATGACGGTGGTGGACCTGACGAGGCCCGAGGAGTACCAGATGGTGCTCGACTCGTTGCCGGAAGAACTTCAGGTGTATCTGGCAGGCCGGATGCACCTGGTCGACGACATTGCCCTCGACGTTGGGCAGCACTTCGCCGTGCTGATGGACGACCTCAGCGTGACCTTCCCACGGGTGGTCACGGAGGCCGACTTGATGCGCGTGTTGAACCGGGTGGGCCGACCTCGTGCGGACGGTCGCCAGGGCATCCCGGGCACCCTGCACCGGTACAGCACAGCGACGAATGCCGCCGGGCAGTACACGTCCATTTCCATTCGGGTTGGCCGCTACCTGATGGGCATGTTGGAACCGTTGCGAAAGGAGATTGAGGCGGCTCAGGGCATCGCGATTGTGGGCGAACCCTTCTCGGGGAAGACGGCCACGCTCCGGGACTGCATGCGCATCCGCACGGAGATTCAGGGCAAGCGGTTGTCCGTGGCCGACACCAGCGACGAACTTCTGGGACCTGGTGTGATCCCTCACGCCTGTGTGGGCGTAGCAAAACGGGTCTCCGTCGGGGACCCCTCCAGACAGCGGGCGATGATCGCCTACGCCTTGCAAAACAACAGCCCGCGCGAGCTGCTGACCGACGAAATCGGTCCGCGCGACGACGTGCCGCTGGTGGTGGAGTACGCCAACAAAGGTGTGCTGTTCGACGCCACCCTGCACGCCCGCAACACGGCTCAGGCCTTCACGAACCTGACCTACCGGCCACTGTGGGGACTCGACGCCAACAAGCAGGTGGTTAGCACACCCATCTTCAGCCTGATCATCGAGGTGCTGTCGAAGGGTGTGTACCGCGTAATCGACGACGTGCCGGGTGCAGTGGACGCCTGGTTACGAGGCGATGAGATCCAGGGACGAATGATGCAAGCCGCCTGAGCCCACCCCTTCCACAAACGCCGCCGGTCTCCCCGATCAGGCGGCGTTTTCCTGTCACCATTCCGCGCCCCAGTATGTTCAACCCACACCTCCCGGAACAGCGAAAAAGGCAACGCCTGGAAGCACCTGTTTTCATCGAGATGCCGCAGTTGAGACCGACCGATTTGCAGCCCTCGCCTGTACCTGTGCCAGGTAAAATGCCCCGCTTTCGCGGCAGAGCGTGGCTGCGGTCAGTTGCTCATGTAATCCTCATTTTAGAGGCCAACTGGGGAGCCCGGTGACCAGCCCTCATCCCATGCGGGTTTTACATTTGAGCGCCAATCCTAAACCTCAGACCCTGGCCGTTTCTCGCCGTTCCAGCGCAGGTACAACCCACGTTCCTGTCTCTATCAAAATCACTTCACCAACTGATTTAGATTATAAACCGCAATCTCTCACGCTCTTCATACTCCGGGGTTGTCTCCGAACCGCCGCCGCACCCGCGAGTGCCAGTCGGAGTCACCACATAGGCGGCGGAAGTGGCCGGGGGAACCTGCGCCGTTTTACGGTCAGGGTATGGAGACGGAGAGCAAGCGGGAGCTAGAGTTTGAAGGCAAGTCGGTGCGGCGTCTGAGCGAGGTGATTGCGGCGTTGCCCGAAGACGCGGCGAAGCGTTTTCTCACGGCCTACGAGGAGGCGTACGCCAAGGCGGTGTTCGAGGCGGTGTTCCTGCGCGAGACGCTGCCCGCCAAAGTCGGCGGCGGCGCCAGGCGAGACGAGCTGATCGAGGTGACCCCGGCGTACGAACGGTGGGAACGCCGGACCCGGGCGTGCGTGCTCGACCCGGGTCCCCACGCCGAGGTGTCCACCTCCCTGGACGAGCTGCAACAGGGAGACGCGAGTTTCGCCGAGCTGGCCAAGGCCCGCCGCGAGGCCACGGCGACACAGAGAAAGGCAGCACGAGGCTCACGCCGTTCGGGAAGGAAGCCGAAACCCAGAGCGGGCGCGGCTAAAGGACCGGACGCCAAAGCGGCGTGACGTGATTCAGAGGTGGTCGGGAAGGGAAGGGAGAGCGGTGGTCCCTTCCCTCTTTCCATGCCGCCTGATGGACCGGGTGTCGCGCACTCACGTGCGCGCGGGCAGGTCATGTCGCAAAAACAGTACGAGGTGCACTTCCGCAATGGACGCTCGGTCGTGGTGAACGACGCGCTGGCGCTGGCCGGTGTGGTCTTCCGGGAGATGCCGCAGCGGGTGACGGTCTGGGACCGGGAAACGGGAGAGGCACTGGAGGAACTGGACGGCCGCCTGCGGCCAGTCTGGAGCGCCGGGGCCACGCCGCTGGTGGAGGTGGAGGAGAACCTGCTGGGAGGGCTGTTGCTGACGACAGGGGCGGCGCACGTGACCCTGACCTGGGCGGAGACCGTGACACTCCTGATGGTGGTCGTGGCGCGGGCGAACCCGGGCTGGCGGGGACTGGCGAACGGAGAGCTGAAGGTGTGCGCCTCCGCAGAGGTCGTGTCGCTGTCCCTGAACGGGGCGCAGGACACGGTGTTCCTAGACGCGCCGTCGGGGCGGGCGCTGGAGCGGCGGTTGCGCCACCTGGTGGACGGCAACGCCGAGGCGGCGCGGCTGCTGCTGGCGGCACAGACCCCGCAGGGCTCGTGGACGCACAAGCTGGCGAGTCCGTTCTCGCGGCCCCAGCCCCGGAACAGCACGCTGGGTGCCGGGCAGTACTCCCGTCCTGAGCGGACGCGGCGTGGCAACAGACGTTAGCGCGCGGTCCCTCGGCGCGTCAGGGGTCGGACGCTGGCGCGTCCAGGGGTGAAGTGTCGGGAGTGGTTCGGCACATCGAGATCACGCATAGGGAGGAACGCACATGGCCTTGGGACTGAACCGGGTGACCCTGGGGGGGCGGTTGGCGGAGGACGCGGCGCTGCGGTACACGCCGACCGGTATGGCGGTACTGGAAGGCACCTTGCACGGGCAGGAGGAGCTGTTCGTCGGGGACGACGTGCGGATGGTGGAGTGGTACCACCGCTTCGAGCAGGTCGGGAAGGCCGCCGAGTACTCGGACAAGCGCCCCTGCGTGAAGGGCACGCCGATGGTGCTGGACGGCTCGCTGGAGTACAGCGAGTGGGAAGCGCCGGAAGGCGGCAAGCGCAGCGCGCTGAAGGTCAAGGCCTTGCAGCTCGCGGTGCTGGACGCTCCGGCGGACGCGGTGCTCGGCCTGAACCAGGTGCTGGTCTCCGGTCACCTGGCGCGCGACGTGCAGCTCCGGCAGACGGCGGCGAAGGAACCGGTGCTGGAGATGCGGGTCGGCGTGACGGACCGCTTCAAAAACCGCCAGGGCCAGCCGCAGGAGAAGACGCACTGGATAGACGTGGTGTTGTGGCGCCACCTGGCCCTGACGCACCAGGGTACGCGCAAGGGGACGGGCGTGGTGGTGGGAGGGCGGCTGTTCAACGAGCCGTGGACGGATCGCGAGGGCAACAAGCGCCTCTCCACGAAGGTGGAAGCGCGGAGCGTGCAGCTTCTCGCGCGCAGCAGTCAGGACGCCCCAGCAAACGGTGCCTGACCCTCCCCTTGCCGGTCAGGAAGGGATGCGGACCCCTGGTCTCCCCCACAACGCGGGGAGACTGGAGGCCCTTTTTTTTACGGCCACTGGGCATGTACGTCGGCATCTTCGCCCTCGCGGCCCGGCGGACACCGCTATCGTCGGAATGGTCAGCCTTCGCGCCTGCGGCGCTGGGAAGAACGCGGAGGTGCAGGATGATGGCAAAGGTGTTTCATGCCAGGGGTCCCGGGGCACAGTGGCCGGACGACTTCGTGCTGGTGGCGGAGGTGGAACGCTGCACTGACCCGGACATGGCCTTCCGGGTGGTGCAGCACTTTAGCGACTCGCACTGGGCGCGTGGCTCCGGTGTCCGCTGCCTGGTGCCCCAGGAGACGGCGCGCAGCACGAGGCCGGGTGACGTCGTCGAGTTGAACGGCGAAGTGCTGGAGTGCATGCCGGGCACGGGGTGGCGGCGGCTGGAGTAACACTCGGGAACGCAGACAGCGGGGAGTCGCGCGCGGCCGCGCGCCGCAGAGGGGCATGACCCAGGACGAACGCGCCGACGTGATCCTCGCCTTCCGGGACTCGGACTTCCGCCTGATGCACCCCAACCCCAAGTTCCATCACGAGACCTACCACGTGGTGGGCCGGACAGGCACGCCGGTCGAGGGCGTGAGCCTGCGCTTCAGCACCCTGCCTGAGGGGCGCGAGCTGGTGTGGGAGTGTCAGGGCCACCTGGCGATGCCGGACGTACTGACCTTTGCCACCCGCCAGCGGGTGTACGGCGGCGCAGTGCTCGGCGGATACGCCAGCGTGCACGCGCACTTCCGGGGGACATGGGCGGGCATGCGGCGCCTGGACCTGCTGGCGCTGTGCCGCGAGGCCGGGGTGAAAGAGGAGCAGCGCGCGGGGTGGCTCGAAGGCGCCCGCGCGTACGTCAGGGCGTTCTGGCAGGTGGTCGGGCCGGGACCCACGGTTGAGAACGCGGCCGATTGAATTGAGGGGGTGCAGGGGGGGACGTGCCGGTGTATGGCGCGTCTCCCCTTTTTGCGTGGAGCGTCGCGGCGGCCGGGGCCGCCGCCAGGTCGGGTGTGAAAGGAGGTGAGAGCATGTGGAACTTCGTCTGGACGTTCCTGACCAGGTGGCGGTTTGACACCTCGGGCCTGGGCAGCGAGACGCAGGTGATCTGACCTGAGCCCCTCGTGGGGGTACGGGGTGCCACGCGGTGCCGCGGCCCCCTCTTCTCATGGAGAGAGCCATGCACCCACTCTTCCGTTGCGCCGTGTTGGGCCTGTGCACCGCCGCCATCCTGCTTGGCCTGATCCTGCTGGGGCTGAGCGTCTGGCAGTGGCACGCTGGCCCGGCGGACGTTCAGCAGATATTGGACCGTTCTCGCGTTGGCGTGGCAGGACTCTAGGTCGGGGCGCTGATGTGCGATTGGGTAAGGGGCAGGAGGCGGAGCCGGTAGTGTCGCGCCGGGACTGCACCGGCGCGGTAGCCGCAGTGGAGGTCAACATGGACGCAACACCGCTGTTTCAGGACTCAGGCGAGCGGCAGTACCAGGTGGTGCCGCTGGCGGAGATCGAGCCGCCCGAGCTGCGGGGCGCGCGCAACCCCATCGGCCCGAGCGTGGGGGAGTTCGGCATCCTCACGCCGCTGGAGCTGTACCCGGCGCCCCAGGGCAGTCCCTACCGGTACCGCGTCTCTGCCGGGAGCCGCCGCTTCCACACCGCCTGGGACGTGGGGCTGACGGACGTGCCCGCGTTCGTGAGCAGCAATGACGGGTCGGCGGCGGACATCACCGGCATCGAGAACCTAGGGCGCTCGAACAACCCGGTCGCCGAGGCGCTGGCCCTGCGCAAGAAGCTGAATCAGGGTTACAACCTCAAGGGGGTCGCGGACCTGTGGGGTGCGCCGCTCGGTACCTTGAAGAAGCGCGCCCGGCTGCTCGAGCTGCCCGAGTGGGTGCTGGACCTGGTCGGCGAGCGGGTGGCCGTCGGCGTGGTCGAGCAGATTGCCGGGCTGAACGAGCCGTACCGCACGCAGGCGGTCGAGGCCTTACAGGCCAAGGTAGCGGGGAACCTGGGCGCGAAGTTCACGGCCGACGACCTCAAGGGCGCGCGGGTCGCCCACGCCGAGGACCTGGGCGACGTCCTCGGCGCCGCCCTGATGGACGCCCCGGCGCCACTGATCGAGGTGGACGTGGTCGCCGACCTGGCGAGCCGGGTGGGGGCGATGGCCCGCCACGAGGGCGTAGACCTCGGCGCGCTGGCCCAGGCGCTGCTGAACCTGGTCCGGGACGGCGCCGCGCCGGAGACATCGGCCACGCGGTGCCCACCGTGGAGGCCACGCCGGAGCCCACCCCACCAGAGGTGCCCGCTCCGCCCGCCGTAAACCGTCCTCCAAGCCGGGTGCGTGTGACCCGCTCCGGAGCCGCCTGAGGGCCAGCAAGGCCAGGGGCGGCGGCTGGGGGAGATGGCCTCCCGGCCCGCGCTGCCCTCTTCCCGGGGCGGGGAGAGGGCCCGGCGCCCGATCACTTCCCCGAGGTTCCCATGACCCAGCCCCTGCACCGTGCGCCGTCCACGTCCGCGGCGTGACGGTGGACTGGTGCGCCGTGCCCACCCACACCTCCCCCTGGGTGCTCACGACATACCTCACCGTAGCGGAAGCCTGCGAGTACGCGCTCAGCGGCCGCACCCCTGCCCTGCGGGCCACCTGGACCCAGGCCGCCCGCCCGGTCACCCTTCACGACCTCGGGCGGGCCGCGACCCTGCTGAGCCTAATCGGGCCGTGGAGCGTGGTAGAGATCACGCCCTTGGGGTGGACACGCCGCACGGTTACGGGCGCCACCTCGGTCCACGTCGAGCAGGTCCTGCCGCCCTGAGGAGGGGTCGCGCGCTGCTCGCGCGCAGGCGCAGGGCAACGGAGGTGCAGCATGCACGGACTGGCGCAGGGTGGACGGCGGCTTTGCGGCGACGGGCGGATGCTCGGCGGATGGTACCTGGAATGCGCGGTCAGCGCCAGCGGCTCCCACCCACTCGACCACTTCCTGGTGGACTTCCCCACCCTGGTCCCCACCAACCTGAGCGTCAGCGCGCTGGGCGTCACGCTCTGGACTGATCCCAAGGGGGTTACGCACGTCGTGGACGTGATCGGCGAGTCGCACTACCCCTTCGTGCCGGACTTCTGGGAGGAAGCGCGGCGCATGGGCTTCTCGCGCAAGGTCTCCCCCACCCTGCCGGTGGGCAAGCTCAGCGCGCAGAGCCGCTTCCTGTTCCTCCACAACAAGGCGCTGATCGCCAATCCAGAAGCCCTGATGCCTCACCTGGAAGGGACGCACGTCTGCCCAACGGGCAAGCGCCACCCCGCGGACACGAGTTGCACCGGCCTGCACTGGTGGGTCACGCCGAGCGCCACGCCGGGGACCCTCACCCGGTACCTGGGAGAGGGGGCGTACGAGTTGCGCGGCCACCTGGGGGCCGGGGCGCCAGCCGTGCGCTACGCCCGGGCGATCTTCGCGTCGGTGCCGATCACCGCGATCAGCCACATCGTGGGCCAAGGCGGAGTGCAAGGGGCCAACCAGGCGCAGTTCGCGGCCGCGCAGCAGAGCGGCCTCCCCGTCTACGCGGTGCGGGCGTGAGCCCCCACGATCGTGCGACCGTCTGGCGGCAGTCGGAGGCGCTGCTGGGGACGGGAAGCCCGGGGACAGCGCTGAGGAATTGAACGGTTGCATCTCTTGAAAGTCCTCGTCCAATTGCAATTAAGGTTGCCCATATAAAATGAAGGCGTAAGGTGGCGATTTGCTGAATCAGAGAGAACCTGGAGTCCACGCGCGAGCCTGGCCCCGCCCAACGAAGGAGGCCATGCTTGCCGCGTAGATCGGCGCGTGCGAAACCGACTCCGCCCGCCGAGGGCGAGCGGCGCGCGATGGGCGGGTATCTCTCCCAGTACCGCTGGGCGGCGGCCCGCGTCCTGCGCGACCTCGAGCGCGGCCTCGCCTGGATTCGGCTCGCCGACCCCGGCGCGGGGCGCACGGACGACCTCCAGGTCGGGTTCGACCTGCGGGTGGACGCGTACCAGGTCAAGTGGAGCCAGTACCCCGCGCCCTTCACCTTCCAACAGCTGGTGGCGCAGGGCGGCGACACGCCGCCGCTGGTGGCACAACTCGCCGACGGCTGGACCCGGCTGCGCGCCAGCAACCCTGGGCGGCGCGTGGTCGTGCACCTCGTCACCAACGACCTGCCGTCCACCCGGGACCGCCTGCCCCTCGCCGACGGCGCCCGGCACTCCCACTTCGCCGCCTTTATGGAGGAGGGGTGGAGGCCCGGGCCGCGCCACGCCCCGGGGGCCTGGCGCGGGGCGTGGCGGGCCCTACAGCAGGCCAGCGGGCTAGGCGAGCCGGAGTTCGAGCGGTTCACCGCCGACTGCGATCTGTTATTCGGAGAGAAACTCCCGGCCCCGAGCGGCGCCCCCGGGGCCGGGGCGCCGCAGGAGCCATTTCTCGAGCACCTGGTCCGGCACTTCATGGCCGTGGTGGCCGACCCCGGGGGCACGGTCGAGGTGTCGCGCGCCGAGCTTCTGGCGAGGCTGGGCGCCGGGGCCGGGCAGTTCCGGGCGCGACACGACTTTCCAGTGGGCGCCGCGTACGTGGCGAGCGGGGCGACGGCCACCGCGTTTGCCCAAGCCCTGGACAGGTTGCCCGGCGGGTACGTCGCCGTGTTCGGCCCGCCCGGGGCGGGCAAGTCGACGTTCCTGACGGCGGCGCTACGAGAGCGGCCCGAGCGGGTGGTGCGATATTACGCGTACGTGCCCGACACGCACGATCCCGTGGTCGCTCGCGGCGAGGCGGTGAACTTCCTGCACGATATTGTGATGGCGCTCGAGCAGGCGGGCGTGCCAGCCGGGGCGCGCGTGCGCCCATTGGAGCGGGAGGCGCTCCTGGGCGCATGGCATACCCAGCTACGGCACCTGCACGAGGAGTGGCGCACCCAGGGCGTCCGCACCGTCATCCTGATCGACGGTCTCGACCACATCCCGCGCGAGCAGCGCCCGAACCGGTCGCTCCTGCAGGACCTCCCCCTGCCTGAGGAGGTCCGTGAGGGGGTGTTCCTGGTACTGGGCACGCAGACGGACCACCTTGACGGCCTCCCGACGCGGGTGGCTGTGGCGCTGCGGGAGCCCTCGAGGCGCGTCGACGTGCAGCCCCTCAACCGGGAGGAGGTCGCCCGGTTGGTAGAGCAAGCGCGTCTTCCAGTGCCGCTCGACCCAGAGCGGCAGCGGCGCGTGTTCGACGCGTCGAGCGGGCACCCGCTCGCCCTGTCGTACTTGCTCCAACGTCTGGCGGGCGCCGCGACGGTGGTGGACGTAGACGAGGCGCTCAGCACGGCGGCGGTCTTCGGGGGCGACGTAGCCCTCGAGTACGAGACGTACTGGTCTGCTCTGGAGGCCGAGGAGCCGGTGCGCGCCCTGCTCGGCCGGCTGTGCCGGCTGCGCCGGGTGGTGGACCTCGAGTGGGTCGAAACCTGGGCTGACCGCAGAACCCTGCAGAGGTTCGTCGCGCTGACGTGGCAATACTTCCGCCGCGAGACCGACACGCGCTGGTACTTCTTCCACAACAGCTTCCGGCTCTTCCTGCTTAGCCGCACGGCGCGCCGCCTGTTCGGCCCCGGGCAGGACGAGGCCCTCGACCGGGCGCTGCACGCCGAACTCGCTGACCGGTGCGCGGCGTCCGGGTCGCCCGTGTGGCGCTGGGAGGAGCTGTACCACCGGGCCCGCGCCCAGCAGGGGGACGTCGTGCTGGGGTGGGTCACCCCGGCCTGGGCACGCGAGCAGTTCTTCGCCCTGCGCCCGCACGACGCCCTCCAGACCGACGTGCTGCTCGCGCTGCGCGAGGCGACGGCGCGCCGCGACGGGGTGGCCCTCGCGCGCTGCGCGCTCATCCTCTCGGAGTTGCAGCAGCGCGCGTCCCAGCTCGACGTGGCCGAGTTCGACTTTGCGGACCTGCTGCTCGACCTGAACGAAGCCCAGGCGGCCGCCGAGCTCCTGCGCGACGGCGGGAAGCTGCGCGTGAAGCGTGCCCGCGCCCTCGACCTCAGCGTGCGCCTGCTGGAGGCGGGACTGGAGACCGAGGCGCGCGCCGTGTTCGGTCTCGCCGAGCCGTTCGAACTGTTCTCCGGCCGTGCGGTGGCCCTGGATTATCCGGACGAACCCCGCGAGGACATTCAGGCGTGGGCGCGCGCCGCACCACATTTCCGGCAGATGCCTTACCTGATTGGTGCGATCGAGCGCATCAGGTTTGAGCGCACGCGGGGGTGGGAAACCTCCGAGGACCCGACGCGTGAGTGGCAGGCACACCTGCTGCTGCTCACTGGCCTCGGCGCCATTGACACGAGGAACGAGGGGGACGTCTCACTCGTGGACGCCGCCTTGAACGCCCGAAGCGACGCCGCAGAAGCGCGGTTCTGGCTCGCCATGCACCGCTGGCGGGAGACTCCCGGGGCCCGGCGCGAACTTGTTCAGGGCGCGGCAGAAGCCTTTGCGGGCGCAAGCCTGTCCGCGAACGCGCGGCTGACGCTCGCTGAGGCGGTGCTCCGCGACCTGGGTGACCCGGTTCGCGCCGCCGAACTGGCCGAAGGCCTCTCCCCTCCAAGTCTGGACGACGTCCTGAACGTACAGAACGCCGAACAGGTGTTTCACCGGCACCTGCGGCACTACCGCCTGCTGTTCGCCCTGGGGCGGGAGGACGAGGCACGCTCGGCGGTCCCGGGGGCCGAGCGGGACGGCCAGCGGGGGCTGGTCGCGTACGAACGCGCCCTCAACGTGCTCGGGCGCCTGTGGGCGGACGCGTGGCGTGGCCGCCTCCGATCTGGGGCCGCGCTGTTCCACGAGGTGCAGGTGTTCATCCCGCTGTTCGACAACTTCCGTCCACGCGGCGGCGACGGGGTGGCGAGCTACCAGGTCCCCCACCAGCGCGCGGCCTTCCTCGAATGGGTGGTGGACGTCGCCCACGCGCACGGTCCGGCGGCGTTCGACGAGGTGCGCCGGCTCGTGCAGGCGCAGTGGGACTCACCGCCCAGCCGCGCGGCATGGCCGGTCGCCGTGCGCCGCCGCGTCGCGCGACGCTTTCTGGCCCACGGCGCGTCCCCCGCCTGGGTCGTCGCGGCCCTGCATGACGTGCAGGCGGACATGCCGCGGCACGCGGAGATGTTCGGGCAGCTGGAGGATGTGGCCGAGCAGGTGCGGGCGTGGATCGAGGTGGGCGAGTTGCCTGCCGCCCGGGGCATGCTGCATGAGGCGCAGGCGCTGTCCTTCAAGGTCGGGCAGCGCAAGGACGAGCAGATGACCGACTGGGTGGGCTGGCTTGGTCGGCACCTTCGGGCACACCCCGGGGACGCCGGGGAACAGCTCGCGTGGTGGGCGCGGGCCGTCGCGTCGCTTGAGCACTTCACCGAGACCGGGGCCGAACGGCGGGCAGCCCAGGAACTGATTGAGGTCGCGTACGGGCGCGGCGCCGACTACGGCACCGGCTTGTTCGAATGGTTCGTCTCCCGCGGGACCCTGTCCTTTGCGGCTGGCCTCTCGGCCCTGCTCGGGGCCGCGGTACGTGGCGCGTCGGGGGAGACGTTGGCCCTGGTGGGCGCGGGGGTGCGCGACCTGCTAATCGCGTCATCCGCGAGCGCCCAACCGGGTGCGGTCGGCAGGTACCTCCGGCGCACTGCGGAAATGGGTGGGCGGGCGCTTGCGGAGGCGGAAACGTCGGACCTGCGACGGGCCGTGGCGCTTTACGCCCTGCCCTCCGAGCTCGCTGACTGGATGGAGGGCCTGAGGGACGTCGCCGGCGAGCTGGACCTCGAGGTCCCAGGTTTGGACGTGAACGCGCCCCCCACGGGCGTGCAGGACTACGACTCGCGGGTGCTGCGCCGGACCTCCGGTCCCCCCCTGAGCCTCGCGCAGGTGCTGCGCCGCGTCCACACGCTCGACGAGTTCTTCGACCTGCTGGGCGAGCAGGCCGAGGGCCGTTCCTTCGGCTGGGCACCGGTGATGCGGGCACTGGCGCCCAGCCTCGGGCCCGGCGAGGTGCAGCGTCTGGCCGAGGAGGTCCGGGCAGGCCGGGCCGGGCTGGGCCAGGGCGTGGAGTCCGGCCGGTCCTTGGTGCTCGCCGCCCTCGCCCGGAGCCTGGTGGCGGCTGGGCAGGCCGAAGGCGCCTGGGCGCTCGGCCTGGAGGCGCTCCACACCTCGAGCAGCAGTGGTTGGACCCGGTGGATCGACGGCGGGACGCGCGTCGAGGCCCTTGCGGCGCTGGTCGCCGCCGATCCCGCCCGGGGCCATGCACTCGCGTTCGATGTCCTCGCACGCGACATCGAGGCGCAGCCGTACCTCGCGCAGACCGTCGCCCAGGAACTCGACATGGTGCTGCCCCTGCTTGCGGACTTACCGCCGACCGAGGCCGTTTGGGGCGAGATAAACGGATACGTTCAGGCGATGTTCGCTCGGGCGCCCCTGCCCGACGACGACCCGACGTTTCCTGCCCCGGGCCAGGCGGAGGACGACGTGCTCGCTCGCGGTCTCGTGCGGGTGGCGCGCCACCCCGTGCCGCTCCTAGCCTTCGGGGCCCGCCGCGCCCTCACGCGGCTGTGGGGCAGCGGTCACGGCGCCGTGACGCGCGCCCTGCGTGAGGGCGTGAACGGGGACGAGGCCACGCGGGAGGCCCTGGCCATCGTGCTTGAGGGCGCCGGGAGGGACTGGCCCGACCTGCTGCGTGGTTGGTCGGGGGAACTCTCGGCCTGGGCGCTGACGGACAACGTGGCGCTGCGGGACAGCGCGGTGAGGCTGCGGGGCCGCCTGGGTCTCGTCAGGGCCGCTCCGCCCCGGCGCGCCCTACCCCTGGAGTACGCCCTAGTGGTACCCGGGGATGTCGCGGCGCCCTCCTTCCTGTTCCCTGTGCGGTCCGACGACGCCCTGCCCGACTCGGCCGACCCGGCCCAGACCCTGCGCCCGTACAACGAGGTGCTGGAGTATGTGGCCGACCTCGCTGGGCTGGGCGGACGGGCCGTGCTGTGGCGGGCGAGGCGGCTGATGGGGGAACTGCGCCCGGAGGCGGCCTGGTCCGCGTCGGGCGAGCGAGCACTGCGTGACAGGCTCGACCGGGCGGGCCTGCGGCTGACATTCAACCGGCCACGCGCGGCCCTAGCGAGGAGGGCGCTGTTCCACATCGTGGCGGAACTCCTCGATGCGGGCCAGCTCGACGCGGCGGACCAGCGCCTGTTGCGGAGCGAGTTGAGGTTCTTCGACCCGGCGTTCGTGACGCGCGAGCCCGAACCTCGCCCCGAGTTCGTAGCGGCGCCCCGCCGCGGGTGGGCCCGCTCGCCCGCTGCCTGGGAGGACGTGGTGGCCGGCGCGGCCGCAGGGCTGCCGTTCGTGCTGACGGACGGGCGCGTCGTCCTAGCCGAGGAAAGCCTGTTTCGCCTGGTGGACCAGGGGCGGCCCTTTGAGCGACGCTCGTCGCGCGTCGACCGCGCGGCCCTCCTGTACGAAGTGCCCGGGGGCGTGCGTTTCCCGAGGTCCGTCCTTGTCAACGCGTGGCTGGACGACTGCGCGGCAGGCACGGGTCCTGACGAGGACGTGCCGCTAATCGTAGAGCACGAGGGGCGTGGCTTCGACACGCCCGGCGAAGGGTGGCTGGCCCTCCACCCAGCGCTAGGAACGCGGTTGGGGTGGTCGTTTGACGCCCGCGGTCTGTTCCGTTGGACGGACGGGCAGGGACAAGTGATGGTGGAGAGCCTGTGGTGGCAGGCGGGCGGCGCCGACCACGCCCAAATCGCCAGCAACGCTGCGCTCGGCCGGGGCTGGATGGTCGTGGCGACGGCGGCCGGTTGGGCCGCGCTGCGCTCGGCCTTCAGCCGCTGGCGACGGGTCGTCCGAGTGGAACGTGGACGTGAACCTACTCCCGACTCCGTGGATGAGAAGGCGGTTGATCAAGAAGTGCATGAGGTGTAGGGGGCGACGGCCACACCCCGGATTGTTGAGGCGTGTACTTTTAGGCGCAATTCCTTAGCGCCAATTCGGTCCAAGCTTATTGGCCTCGAGCGTCTTACACGGCGAGCTGCCAGAAAACCGGGTGCCCGAGCCTGAAGACTTTCCGAGTCGTGTCACCGCCCTATGCCGAGCCGGAGGCGGGCCGGTCCGGGGCCTCCTCCCCACCGTGCCGGACAGCCCTGTCTTCAAGGGTCCCCCCGGCGGGGCCGGGGGAACGGCCCGGCATAACCGAGATACGAGGGTTCCGTGGTCGGCACGCCTTTCTGAGCAACTTCGAGCCTGCCGTTATCTGGATGCGGGGCACGCGGTACCCGACCATCGAGCACGCCTTCCAGGCCTGCAAGACGGAGGACCTCGCCGAGCGGGCCGTCATCGCCGCCCTGCCGACCCCGGTGGAGGCACGGCGGGCCGCGGGCAGCAGGTCACCCTACGCCCGGGCTGGGACGACCTGAAGGAGGAGGTGATGCTGGCGATGCTCCGCGTGAAGTTCCGCCAGCCGGACCTGCGCGAGCGCCCGGTGGCCATCGGCGCGGCCACGCTTGTGGAGGAAAACGCCCAGCGGGATCGGTACTGGGGCCTCTACCGCGGGCACGGCCTGAACCGGCTGGAGGTGCTGCTGATGCAAGTCCGCAAGGAAATCCTGGCCGTGCAGCTTCAGGCGGCGTAGCCTCCCTTGCCGGGCCGGAAGGGACGCCAGCCTCTTTCCGACCCGGCCGGGCGTCGCGGGCGCCCGGCGCCCGCCGGGGAAGGATGACCCCACGAGGTCAGAAAGGATGCCCATGCCCGACCAGCCCGACAACCTGCCCCTCTCCCCTGCCGCCACCCACCTGTCCCAGGTCCAGCGGCGGTTCCAGGCCCCCTTTCCCAGCCACCTAGTGGGCTGGAAACCGCAGGCCTTCACCAAGGACCGTGGCCGCACGCTGCTGGTGGCCTACGTGGACGCCCGCGCCGTGCAGGACCGGCTGGACGCCGTGTGCCCGGACGACTGGTCCTTCGAGATCGCAGTCGTGGCGAGCACCACCCCCACCGTCAAGGGGCGCTTGACGGTCCTCGGCGTGACCCGCGAGGACATCGGCGAGGCGGGCGAGGGGGAAGCGGGCACCCTCAAGGCCGCCTCCTCGGACGCCCTGAAGCGTTGTGCGGTGCAGTTCGGCATCGGACGCTACCTGTACGACCTGCCCAAGCAGTGGGTGGACTGGAACAACGCGCGGCGCGAGCCCGCCACCACGCCCGAGCTGCCCGAGTGGGCGCGACCGGACGACGAACGCACCGCCGCCGGTGGGGCGCACCTCGCCCAGGCGCTGGAGCAGCTTCGGCATGAGCTGCCGGAGGACCTCGATCTCCAGCGCGAGGTGTACAAGCACCTCAAGGCGGCGCTCGGCAGCATCAATGCCTTCCGGCGCGGCCAGAACACTCCGGCCTGAGCAAAGGGCTTCAGGGGCGGCAGAGGATGTCCCACCGCTCCTGAAGCCCTCCACCGGCGCCGCGAGGTGTCGCGCCCGGAGGGCGCAGTGAGCAGGGGCGAAAGGAGCATGTCATGACCCAGCCCGCGCCGGTTCCCGCCTATGTCCTCTCCACGCCGCACGGCACCCACCTCGCCCACTGCGCCACCCGCGCCCTCGCCGTGCAGGCCTCGCAGGTGCTGGCCACGCACTACGGCGCCGGTTGCTGCTTCGTGCAGGCTGCCACCGGCGAGGAACGGGACGCCCAGGGCTGCGCCCTCGAGCTGCTCACAAGGGACGAGGACACCGAGCTGGTGCTGGCGGTGCAGGCCCGCCTCGATCCGTTCGGCGGGGTGATCACCCGGCAGGTGATGACCCTTCGGGGGCTGGTCTGGCAGGAAGCGCGCCGGGTTCAGGGGCAGCCCGTGGCCTGCACCCTCGATTTCGACCACGCGCTGGCGCTCCTCGCCCCTCACCTGCTCTAAGGGTGAGGCGCCCGGCCCGCCGCCACGGGCCTGGGACACCCCGCGGCCCGTCCCAGGTCCTGCGCCCCGTCTCCCACCGCCCGGAGGAGATCCCCGTGCCCCAGCCCCTGATGTACGTCGCCTACGACGGTCACGACCACCCCTTCCTCGCCACGGCGGACTCGGCCCGGTACGGCGAGGACGACCACGAACCGGCCCGCAGCCTCGCCCGGCACCTGTACCGGGGAGGGCGCGCCGTGGTGCTCAGCCTCAGCCCCAAGTGGGAGGAGGGCGACTCTCTCCTAGACGCCTTGCAAGCTGTGGCCCGCGGGGAGCCCCCCGTGGAAAGCCTCGGTCAGGTCACGGTGGAGGCAACCTACGACACCCTGAGCGCCTTTCTGAACGCAGAGGACTCCTAACGGTCTCTTCGCCAGTGCCCCAGCCCCCAGCAACGGCCGGGGCATCTCGGCCCCCCCCTTCACGCTTTGGTCCCACGAGGTGTCGTATGTCACTCCCATCTCCGCAATCCCGGGCCCTCGCCGCCCTGGTGAACGCCGTGCTCAACCGCGAACTGGCCGTCCGCAGCTTCGAAGCCACGCCGGGTGTCCTGACGCGCTGGCGTCTGCGCCTGAGACTCCACCAGGAGCACCGCGCCCTCACCCGCGCCCTCCGGTTGGGGATGCGTCCCGAGCGGTCCTACGCCGCCGGGCACTGGATGGTCTGGATTACCCGTGAGGGCAGCGTCGTCGTGACCGACGATCTGGAGCTGGACATCCTCAACCGGCAGGTCAGTCTCGAACGGGCCAACGAGGTGCTGGAGCCTCACGGGCTGTGTCTGTGGCCGACCTCCGAGGACGGCTGGACGGCCGTGCTGCTGGACACGACCGGGCGTTACCTCGCCTCCGCAAGCGTGGGCGACCACGGTGACGTCAGGTTGCTGTCCCCGGACCACCGGATGCTGATGCTGACGTCTATGCGCGGGCCAGACGCCCAGGGCTTGCCACAGGTGACCTGCGACACCCGCACCGTGTCGGCGGCCCAGCTCGGCGAGTTCCGGCCCCCCTTGGTGGAGCACCGGAGGTCCTGAAGAGGACCTACCCCATGTGGGCCTGGCCTGCCCCTGGCGGCCCATCTGGGATTTTTTCGAGGCTCCCCGCGTGAACCACAGCATCCCATTGTCCTGGGCGGACCAGGACTGTTCTGCCGGGCAGAAGTCGCCCCCTCACGGGGGCAGCGGGGGAGCGGAGGTGCCCCATGCCCAAGACCTTCTGGTCGGCCGTCAATGCCATCGCGTTCACCCACACCAAGAGCCAGTCGGTGTGGCCCAGCCTGTCCTACCACCAGGCCATCCCGCCGGGCGCACACTCACAGCACAAGGACACCACGGCGAAGAGTGTCGTCGGCTTCGGTGTGCTCACTGCCATCTGCGGGGTCCTGACCGGCGACGTCCAGGCCACGCCGGGCAACGGGCAGGACGTGCTGATCTGCTACCCCACCACTGGGAGCGGCCAGAGTGGGAACCGCTGGCTGGGCGCGACGGTGCACGGCACCCACATCACCTTCGAGGGCGGCATCGGCCGCACCGGCCCGTTCGCCCTGACGGTCGTGCTGGCGGTCCTGAAATGCCACCCCGCCCTGGTGGAAGTTGAGACGCGCTGGTGGCTCCTGGTAGGCGAACTCTCCCGCCTGCGCGGCCCGCGCACGCCCGCCCAGCCGACCTTCACCAAGGCCGACCTGCGCCAGGCGAGCAATGACTCTGACGCCACGCTGGCCATGATGGCCCTGATCGACAGCCTCTACTACAGCATGAAGGCGCTGTTCTCCGTGGGCGAGATGGACCACCTGGACGTCGAGCCCACGCAGGCCACCCTGTTCCTGCCGCCGGAGGAGTTCACCATCCTCAAGGGCACCCTGCCCACCACCGCGCCGCAGCCGAGTGCCGGGAACACGCCGCTGGACGAACTGCTGCGGGTCTCGCGCCGCGGCGGGCGGGTACTGATCACCGGTCCCACCGGCGTGATGAAGACCGAGACGGCCAAGGCCGCCGCCGTGCGGCTGGAGCGGCCGCTCTTCGTGGTCAAGGGCAGCCCGAACATGGACGACCAGGACTTCCTCGGTGGCTACCAGATGGTCGGGGGCAAACCCGAGTGGGTGGACGGCCCCTTCACCCAGGCCTTCCTGCGCGCCCAGGAAGCGCCGGTGGTGTTGCTGTTCGACGAGCTGCTGCGCTCGGACCCGATCAACCTCTCCAGCGCCGTGGGCATCCTCGACCACGTCAGCGCCCAGGAGGCGGGGCTGATGGGCGTGCCGCACCTGGAAGAAGGGCGCTACTACCTGCTGCGCCTGAAAAACGGCGAGCTGGTCTGGGCGCCGGTGAAGAACGTCCTCCTCATCGCCACGACCAACCTCGGCGACGGGTACATCCAGGCCGGGCAGAGCATCGATACCGCGCTGCTGGGGCGCTTCAACCTCCACCTGGACATGGAGTACGGCGACCCGGCCGTCACGGTGGCCCTGTACGAGCGGCTGTCCAGCGACCCCCAGCTCGCGGCCCACCTGTACAGCATCGAGGTGGAGACGCGCGCCAACCACGTCAGCCGCTCGGGGCTGCTGGAGCGCGAGGCCAATCCCCGGGTCGTGATCAGTTGGCTGGAGGCGATCCTGGCCCTGGTGGAGGACGGGTGGGAGCGGCACGAGGCGTTCCGGCGGGCGGCCGAGACGACCCTGATCCCCTTCTGCGTGCCCCGGAACGACTTCGGGCGGCTGGAGCCCGCCGCGCTGGAGGACCTGCGGCGCGTGCTGAACGAGCAGGCGCTGAAGCTGGTGTAGCAGAAGCTGGCCGCCGGAGTACTGAGGGGTGCTCCGGCGGCCAGCGGTCCCCCTTCAGGTGCTTTCCAGTTCCGGCACCTCCCAGATCGCCCTGGGTTCCAGCAGCGCGAGCAGCGTCAGCAGCCCGACCAGCCCCACCAGGCGTGTAGCCAGCGCCAGGTACAGCGGCACGCCGAAGCCCAGCACGTCCAGCACCACCGCCCCGCCCCCCACCAGGGCGGCCAGCATCGCCGGTGACCCGTGGGGCGAGGGGCGCAGATCGCGCCCGCCGCTGCGCCACACGAACACCAGGGCCAGCACCTCCAGCACCAGGGTCACCACCACCATGAACAGCGGCACGCCCGCCGTGGCCCTGACGTTGGACAGCAGGACCACCAGGTCCCCCACCGACAGGGCGACGACCCCGGCCAGTCCCACGATGCCCAGCGCGCGGTAGCCCACGTCCCCCCACGTCTCGCCTGCGAACTTCTGCATGTCCAGACGGTAGGAGCGCGCTGGTTCCGTCCGGCGGGAGTCGCGCCGCGCGGCGGCGCCGGGGAGGGTCAGAAAGGAGTCTTCATGATCGTACCCAGCGGGCCCTCCACCCTCCCCTGGCCGCATCAACCGGCCTGGCGGACGTTCGCGGGGCAACTGTTCCGCTTCTACAGCCGCAAGAGCAACTTCACAGTGCTGCTCACGAAACGCGGCGGCACGGCGGCCGTCGACCCGGAGTCGAAGGTGGTGTACCTCGATCCCAACCTGCTGCCCGTCACCGACCCCAATGTGCTCCGGCACGCCCCGGTGGACGAACATGGCACGCGGGCGCTGCTGCTCCGGGCCATCCTGGCCCACGAGGCCGGGCACGTCCAGTTCAGCGGCGACAAGCCAGCCGCGCTGCTGGGGCAGCTCTGGAACGCGCTGGAGGATGAGCGCATGGAGCGCCTGATGGCCGCCCGCTACCCCGAGCTGGTGCCTGCCTTCGACTTCTTGGGCGACACCCTCGCCGAGAAGGTCAGCCCGAAGTGGCGGTTCGACTCGCTGGAGGGTTGCCTGGCGGTGCGCTTCGAGCACGACCGCGCCGCCCCCAAGTGGGCCCCCGCCCGTCCGGACGAGTGGGCCGACGTCTGGCCGCTCATGCAGGCCGCCTGGACCGCGCCGGACAGCGACCGGGTGACCTGGATCGCGGGCTGCATCCTGGGCCTCCTGGGGCTGGATCAGGCAGACGAGCGCGACCCGTTTGGCGGCCTGGTCGGCGCGGGCGGCGCGGGCGGCGCGGGCGACCCGGACCGGCAGCAGCCGCGCGACGACGGGGACGGCGGCCGGTCTCCGGGAGGGCAGGGCAGCGGAGACCCCGGGGACCGGCCGCCCCCCGATCCGGCCCCCGACCCGGCCGACATCCTCACCGTGGGCGACGTGGAGGGTCCCGCGCGGCTGGTGGCGTCGGTGCTGCGCGAGCGCGCCCGGCCCGGACGGACCCGCCCGCACGAGACCCGCGGGAACCTGGACCTCACGCGCTACCTCGAGGGCCGCTCCAAGCTGTTCCGGCAACGCCAGGAGCCCACGCGGCCCAGCGAGCTGCACGTCACCTGGATCGTCGACCGCAGCGGCAGCATGAACGAGGAGGGCCGCATGGGCTGCGCGGTCCGGGCGCTGCACATGGGCATCCGCGCCGCGCAGATCGCGGACGTACCGGTGCGGGTGATCGCCTTCGACGACGTGGTGGAGGAACCCGTGCCGTTCGGGCTGTCCCCCGCGGCCGCGACCTCGGCCCTGCGCACGATCTTCCCGCGCGGGTACACCGAACTCGCGCCCGCGATGCGCCGGGCTTTTGAAAGTCCACGCCGGGCGGGCGAGCAGCACCTGCACATCGTGATCTGCGACGGCGGTCTGGACGCGGAGGACATGGCGGCCTGCGGACGGCTGATCGGAGATCACCGCGACGTGCGGGTCCTGCCCGTGCTGATCGGCGAGGCCGCGAACAGAAGCATCGCGCAGGCCTGGCAGGCGACCTTCGGCACGCTCCTGCTGGCCCACGACCACACCCAGCTCGCGGGCGTCATCCGCGCGCGGCTGCGCGCCCTTCGCCGCTAAGCGGGGCCCTGCCCACCTCCATGCCGGGGTGGGCGCCCACTCTCCCTGGAGGCTCGCCATGTTCCCTTCGGTTCTCGCCCAACCCTCCCTCGACGAGGACGTGCTGTGCCATCTGGCCCACGTCAACCACCGCCCCCTTGCAGTATTACGGCCTGCGCCTGCGCGGCGGGCAGTATCTCCGGCTGTGCCGCCTGATCGAAAACCGCTGTATCCCCTTCCGGGTGCTGCGTAAGGACGGACAGAACCGCCAGGTGGTGCAGGTGGTCTGGAAGGGCCAGGCGCTGCTGCTGGTCTACTCGCCGGTCCGGCAGCTCCTGCACACCGCCCTGCATCCCGAGCGCGGCCTGGCTCCCCGGGGAGGGCCGCGTGTCCCCCGGCCCCGGCGGGTCACCCGGCGTCACGCCTACGCGCAACGGGGGCGGGGCAGTCTCCTCAAGCACCCGGAGTGCGGGGACGCCTCCTTGCAGGTGTCGCGCCCGGGGGGCGCCCGGGGCAGGTGGAGGTCGAAATGAGCAACGGGATGAACGTCGGAAAGAGCAGCTTCGGAAGCTTCTTCAAGAACTGGGGGTCCGACCCGGCGCCGACCCCTGGTCCCCAGGCGGCACCGACCGCGGCGGTCCAGCCCGACCCCGTGCCGTCGCCGGTGCAGGAACCGCCGGTGGCCCCCACCGCACCAGTGCCGGACGCGCCCGCGCTGCTGGCTCCCCCCGCGGCCGTGCCCCCGCCGCCCGCACCCGCCGCGCCTCCCCCGGCCGTGACGGAACCCGTGCCCCCTGCTCCTGAGGCTCAGTCCCCCGCGCTGGAGCAGAGCGCGCCTGCGGACGAGGCAGACGACCCGGAGGGCAGCGACGAGGAAGAAGAGGAAGGGGCCGAGGAGGCCGGTGAGACCGCTCCCACCGAGGTGGAGGAAGCGGCCAGCGTGCCGGAGGCCGGGGACGCCCCCGGGTTGCCCGCCCCGACCGGAGAGGTGTTCGGACACCTCGCGAGCCTGATGAGCCCGGGCAGCGCCCTGGCCTTCACGCTGAGCCTCGGCGAGGATGGCCGCCTCACCGCCCAGGTGAGGCCCCTGAACCTGCCCGCGCTTCCGGAACTGACGCTCACCGGCACGGTGGAGGAGTTCGACACCGCCGAGCTGCTGTACGCGCTGCGCGAGTACCGCCCGGCCGTGCAGGGCGGACTGCGGGACCAGGCGCGCAGCCAGGCGAAGGCCGTGCAGACGAAGACGGCCGCGCCCGCCTCGCCGAGCCCCGCACCGGCGGCCAGCGACCGCAACAAGGGCAAGCTGAGGATCGCGGTGGATGTCCCCGGCGCTGGCTTGAAGGCGACCCTGGGCGGCCACGGCATCACGGTGAAGGTGGGGGAAAACGACCTGGCCCCGGGCCGGTACACCGTCGAGGCCAGCGCCGAGGGCTACAGGGCGGCCAAGCAGGCGGTGAAGGTCGAACGCGGGAAGACGGCCGAACTCGCCTTCACCCTGGGCGGCTCGCTGGAGGTCCAGGCGCCAGGTGGGGCGGCCGTCACGGTCCTCGATCCCGCAGGAAACCCGGTGAATCCGGCTGGACCGCTCCCGGAGGGCATGTACAAGGTCCTGGTCGAGGCCGAGCAGAAAAAACCCTTCACCTGGCACGGCACGGTGAAGGCAGGCGCGCCCACAAAGGTGACGGCGACGCTGGACGACGCGCCCCAAACGCTCTTCGGGTCGTAACAGGGGTCGGAGGGGGCCGGAAGCGCCCCCTCCACGGTCAGGGCGGGAAGTCACCTTCCCAGGAGGAACACCTATGGAAGCAAACGTCGTGGTCCGCAAGTTCGTGTACGCCGATCTCAACGGGGGGCAGCCGATGAACGACCCCAACCCTTCGGGCACGCCGGACGACGTGCGCAAGCTGCTGGCGGTGAACACCCCGTCCCTGACCAACGCCAGCATCGAGGGGCCGGAGGTGGAGGGGAACGTCCACAAGTACACCTTCCGCCGCGCGGTCGGCACGAAGGGCTGACCCTGGCCTGCCACCTGGTGCCGCCTCCTCCCCGGGGGCGGCACCCTTCACGCACCGCGAGGTGACCATGTTGCTCCACGCCGCTCCTGCCACCGTGCTCGCCGCCCTCTCCCCCGCCGTCACCGAACTGAAGCTGCGGCCCCTCGCCCTGGCGATGGCCGAGCGGGACTTCACCGGTAAGCCAGGCACCGTGCTGAACTACGTGCTCAGCGGCCTGCAAGACACCTTGCAGCATCTCCCCCACCATCTCGAAGCGGTGGTGGACACCTGCCGCACCGAGCAGGGAGAGGTGCTGCGGGTGCAGTTCCACTATCAGCCGGTGCGGACCTTTACGGCCATGCACCTGGGCGGCGCGCGCCGGGTGCTGCACAAGATCCACCGCAGTCTGCTGCCCGAACTGCTGAGCCGCGCGGCCCACGCCAGCCGTCAGGTCCTGCCCCTGTTCACGCCCGTCGAGGCGCTGGGCTTCTATGCCGAGCACCATCTCCACGGTGCGGAGAGCGACGAGGACTACGCGGACCTGATCACCGACCTCGGCATGTGGGACGCCGAGCCGCACCTTCCTGTGGAAGCGGCGCTGGATCTCGCGCGGAGGGCGGACGTCCGCCTGCCCAGCCAGGTGGAACGCCGCGTGCCCGGCTTCAAGCTGTGGCGCCCGGAATCGGTGCTGCCCGAGCTGACGCTGCCCCCCAGGGTGCAGGCCCTCGTGGCGGACTTGGAGGCGCTCGAACGGCAGGCGGAAACCCTGCCCGAGTACTCCAACGCGGAGTGCTCGGTCTCCCCCGAGGGGCTGTGGCCGTACTACCGCGAGAGCCTGCTGGTGGACCCCTTCCCGACCCGCGACCAGCAGCGACTGAGCTTCACCCGCGAGATGCACGGGGAACTCCAGTACCACGACGGTGAAGAGTACCCGCTCCGCACCTTCGTGCTTCAGGGCGAGCCCGACTTGGAGCGCCTTGACGCCTATCTCACGCAGGTTCCCGCCCTGCAAGAGAGCGTCCGAACCTGGCTGAAAGCCCTTCATGCCCTGGGAGGGAAGTGATGCGAATTCACGCCGCCCCGGCCCGGCTGCGCAGCGGGGTCCACAGCCCTTCGCTGGTGGAGTTCGGCCAGCTCTGCCTCGAGGCGGACTGCACGCCCGCGCGCGACCCGGAGCCGGACGAGACACCCCGGGCCTACGTCGAGGAGGCCCTGCTGGTCCCCCTGCGCCGCCTCAAGCTGCCCTGCCACTTCGGGGTCTTCGCCGACCAGGAAGACCTGATCGCGTACGTGAACCTGGACGACGAGAAGCACGAGACCGTCTCCCTGGCTGGGGCGGCACGGGCCTGGGGGCATCCCTTCGTGGCCGGGTTGCTGCCTCACCTGCACGCTGTGGCGAGGCCCGTCATGCCCGTGATCTCCCCTTTCGACGCCGGGGACCACCTGCTGGGCATGTACGGCAACTTCACCATGCCGGGCGAGCAGCAGGAGATCGTGGAGGGCCTGGCGGAGTGGTACGGCGTCGAGGGTGAGGACGCGGACGCCCTTCAAACGGCGCTGGAGGCTCAGGGCCGCCCGACCCCCCGCACCCTCCTGCGTGAGTTCGGCCCGTTCCTCTCGGTCCCCGCGACCCTGGAGGGGCTCGCGGCGCAGGCTGCCGGGTTGCCCGGGCGGGCGCTGGCCGTGGTGCGGCGGCTCCAGCAGGCCGAGGCTGTCGCGGCGAGGCTTCACCCCGTGTCCCCTGATGACTGGCCGGACTCCATGTCCGCCCCGTACAGCCTGGACGGCGAGGACCCGGTGGTCGTGCTGCTCACGACGACGCCAGCGGGCAGCCAGGACCTGGGCTGGGTCGAGCACGCCTTTCACAGCCTTCAGGCACAGATGAACGAGGCGGGAGCTCGCCCCCTGCACGCCTGGGACCTGCACCGGCCCGAGCAGCGCCGCGCGGCCGCCGCCTACCTGCGCCACGCCCCGGAGTTGGCACGGCACGTGCGGGCGATCCTCGCCGACCTGCGCGCCGCGTGACCAGGAGTCGCCCGCCTCCCGGCGAGCCGGAGGAAGACCATGCAGATTCATGGAGCGCGCTTCCACCTGAGCGAGCAGCCGGATGCGGCGCCGCCCGCCGGATTCGATCACCTGATCCGGGCGGGCGTACCCCTGGCCTCCCCTCCCCTGCCGGACGACCATCCCAGCGTCTGGGCGTTCCGCGAGGTGCTGACGCCACTCCTCGCACCCCTGGACGAACTGGACTGCGCGTGCCGGGTCTACGAGGTGACCCGGCGCACGCGCGCCCTGGCCGTGGGGTTCGTGCGCCACACCCAGGGCATGAACATCCCTCACATCGATCACCTGCCCGCGCTGTACGGAGGGTTGCCGGAGGGGACGCTCGGCAGCGTGCTGTCCCACCTGTGCGAGGGGGCGGCGGGGGTCTATCCGGTCTTCACCCCACAGTTCGCGCTGGAGTACACCTTCCCCGAGATCGACGTCACCACCACCTCGGGACGCGAGAAGGGACTGTGGCAGCTCGCCGAGGAATACGGCATCGAGGCCGACGACCTGCCCGCCCTGGAAGCGGCCCTGGCCAAGGAGGGCACGACCACGCCGACCGTCATGGCCGAGGCGCTGGCGCCCTACCTGACCGAGGCCCCGTTCGAGTTGGAACATCTCGCGCGCCTGGCCGCCGGGCACCCCCACCTGCGCCGGGTGGTTCGCGCCCTGACGGCCCTGCACGAGGCCTCGCGGCAGGTGCCGACCCCCGAGTGGGACGATTGGAAGGCCGGGGAGGACGGCCCCTTCTACAGCGCCACGGTGAGTGGGTTCGCCGCCGCGCTGTTCGTCTCCGCGCCGGGGCAGCCCGGGCAGCGCCACGTACCCTGCCAGGTCGAACACGCCCTGGACGACCTGGGCGACCGGGGCATGAACACCGAGTTCGCGCCGCACTGGGCAGTGTATCTGGGTGACCCCGCCGCCGCCCGTCGGCTGCTGGACTACGTGGCCGTCGCGCCGCGCATGCAACGCGCCGCGCAGGCGGTCCTCAGAGAACTCGCACGGAGGCCGTCATGAACAAACAGGAGCTGATCAAGTGGCTGCGGACCGCACCCCAGGACCCCCAGGACGCGGGGGCGAAGATTCTAGAGGGGGAACGCTCGCCCGAGCACCGCACCCTCGCCCAGACAGTCGCCGGGCTGAAGCACGTCGGCCCGGCGCTGCACACCCCACACCCCGACGAAGCGGAACTTCTGCCGTGAACATCCACGGGGCGAGGTCCCACCAGCGCAGCCACACGATTCACGAGCACGCGGGCGTGTTCGAGCAGCTCGCCCGGTATGGGCTGCTGCCCGGACGGCCCCAACCGGGCGAGACGTTGCCGGTATTCGCCGGGCGGGCCCTTGAGGACGGCTTGCGGGCCCGTTTCCCGGAGTCCGCCGTCCCCACACTGCGCCTGGAGGTCGCGGGCCACCACCTCCACCACCACTCGGCTACGCTGGAGGTGAGTTACGAGCCGGTGATCGAGTCCCGCGGCCTCTCGGCGGAGTTCCTGGACGCCACCGACCCGCTGTGGTTGCAAACGGTCATGGCCTACCTCAGCACCGCCAGCTCGCAGGGCCTGTCCGTGTGGACCCCTTACGACGCCTGGCATTACTACACCCGGGAGTGGGGCGACTTCGAAAGCTTCCGGCGCCACTGCGCGGTAGAGCAGCAGGTCCCGGAAAAGGAGCTGACCGACCGGGACGTACAGGACTGGGCCGCGGCCTTTGAGATGCTCGATCCCTGGACGGTGGCGCGGCTGTTTCGCCTCGACCCGGGGCGTAAGCTGCTCTCCCTCCCCGCCCTGGAGCGCCAGGCCGCCACACCGCTGCACCGCCGTATCGCCGAGCAGCTCGCAGCGCTGGTACACCTCGATTGGCGCCTCCCGGCCGGGCACACTTCGCAAAAGCAACCCTGCCCCCACGTGATCGTCTTTTACGACGGGGACGACGGACTGTGTCTGGAACTGGCCGCCGAGGTCCTGGATATGCTCGACACCGGTCCAGCTCTGCGGGTGAACGTGGACCCGGGAGGGCTGAGGGTCTTCAACACCTACGCCAGGAACGCCCAGACGCTGTTCCGCCGCACCGAGGCGCTGCTCGACCTGCTCCAGGAACTCTAACGCCGGGCAGCTCTTCCACCGGGTGTCGCCGCTGACGCGGCAGGAGGAAGGCATGCCGACCCTTCTTCGGGAAGAAGACGCGGCTCGGCGTCACCTCACCAGCTCCCAGGACGGCTTTGAAGCCTGCATCCTCTAGCAAAATGACCGACTCCACGGTTATCGACGTGCCAGGGGGTAGAAAAGCCTAAATTTCGATGAACCACTCCTCAAATCGAAGCCACCCTGCGAAGTACCGACTGGCAGGCCCTCGCCGAGCAGAAGGCGGCGCTCGTCGACCTGCGCGCGACCCTCAACGAGGAGGGGGACCGCTACGGCAAGCTCAGCGGCCTGATTCACTTCCTTGAGGCTCTGTTAGACAGCGCTGAGGCCGATGGGTTCCCCGTTGTCTTCCTGACCGATCCCGACGAGGGCGACGATGAAAGTTGACCAGAGCGTGAAGGAGATCCAGTGAGAGGAAAGCACGCCTACAAGTTCCACGTCAGCGGCGCCCTCACGGTCAGCGCCGACGTCACCGTGATCGCCGCGAGCCAAGAGGAGGCTGAGGCCTGGGTCCGCAAGCAGCTCGACCTGCGCGCCTCGAACCTCACCAACGAGTTGCAGGAATCCGCCGTGGAACAGGTTCGCAAGGAGATGGGAAGTGACGAGTTCGAGGTCGAGCTGACGGAGGTCCGCGAACCCACCGAGGACGACGAGGAGGCGTGAGCAGCGGCGCCTTCCTTTCCCTTGGTGGCATGGCCCCGCTTTTTGGGCGATCTCTCCCCGTCATCGCCAGAGGCGCGTTCGCTGTCCGGGCGCACCTCGCTCCCGCTCAGCCCATCCCTCTCCAGGCCGTGGAACGCCAGGCGGTTACGTCCCTGCAACAACGTATCGCCGAGCGGCTCACGGAACTGTTGCGACTCGACTGGCGCATTCCCGCCGGTAACACATCGCAGAAGCAACTCTGTCCCCACGTCATCGTCTTTCACAACGGCGACGAGGGCCTGTGCCTGGAACTGGCCGCCGAGTTCCTGGAGATACTCGACACCGGCCCAACCCTGCGGGTTGACGTGGACCCCGGGGGGCTTATGGTCTTCAACACCTACGCCAGCACGCCCAAGCCCTCTTCCACCACACTGAGACGCTGCTAGACCTGCTTCAGGAACTGTAAGCCGGGGACGGGCGGCCCTCCGCACAGCCTCGCACGAGCGCGCCATGCGTACGAGCGGTCGCCTCCGAGGCCTCGGGGAGAAGCTCGACCAGCCACTGCCAGCCCCGCCCGTCACTCAGTGCATTTGAGCGATCTGAATGAGATTCCCGCATGTATCGTCGAACACCGCCGTCGTGACCGGGCCCATCGCCACGGGCGGCTGCGTGAAGCGCACGCCCGCCCGCTGCAACCGGTCATACTCTGCCTGCACGTCTTCGACACGGAACGAGGTGTAGGGGATGCCGTCCTCCACCAGCGCCGTCTTGAACGGCCCCACCGCAGGATGCTGGTCGGGTTCCAGCAGCAGCTCGACGCCGTTCGCGTCGCCGGGAGACACGACCGTGAGCCACCGGTAGGCCCCGGCGGGGACATCGGTCTTCTTCTCGAAATCGAGCGTGCCGGTATAGAAGCTCAACGCCTTTTCCTGGTCGTCTACGAACACACTGGTCACCACGATCTTCATGTCTCTCCTTCTTGCCGTGTGGACCGACTCGGGCTGAGCCAACGCTCCACGATGGCGCCCAGCGGCGTCGTGTCGAGGTGGTGGTACTTGTAGCGGCCCTCCCGCCTGGTCGTGAGGAGCCCGACCGCCTCAAGCAGGCCAAGGTGTTGGGACACCGCCTGCCGGGTCAGCGCGAGGTCGTAATGCATGGAGAGCCGGGCGCAGAGTTCGAAGAGCGTCTGGCCGTCCCGTTCGCGGAGGGCGTCGAGGATCGCGCGCCGGGCAGGGGCGGCCAGCGCTTCGTACAGGTCAGCCACACATTCAGCATAGGCAAGTAGCTGCTTGCCTGTCAAGGTGGGCAGGGGTGGACGGGACGCCCTCTGCCCTCGGTCGTCGCGCCCCGGCCGGGGCGCCAGGGTGAAGTCAGGAGGGTTCTATGCAAGTGGACATCCAGATCGACGCCGGACGCGACTACCAGCCCCACGCCGCCATCCTGGTCTACCGCGACGCGCAGTCCGGCCAGACCATCGCCGAGTTCCACCCCGCCTACCGCCGGGGCCAGGAGTTCCACGTCGCGGAGGCCCACCCGCTGACCTCCGGCGACGTGAAGGAGCTGCTCGACAGCCTCGGCGCCACCGCGCTCCAGTTCGTCCCACAGCACGCCGTGGCGGTCAGCGCCCTCGCCGTCGCCTGGTGGACCCCGGCGCAGAACCGGGCCATGTTCTTCCTCAGCCACACCGACAAGGCCGTGAACGAGCTGAGCGGGCGGGTCTTCCCGCAGCCTCCCCTGCTGTTCATCGCGCGGCGGGGCAGCCTGACCGTGTACGCCCTCGCCGAGAACACCCGCCCGGGCGCGGACACCCCATTGATGTGCGCGCCCTACTTCAACATCTTCCAGGGGCACGGCGTGTGCCGGGGCACCACCCCGTACCCCGAACACGTGGAGGCCAGCCGCACCGACGAGTGGGAGCGTGCCTTTTTCGGCTCGAACTTCACCCACAACGCCGCGGGCACCCGCAAAATCACCGCTTTCGGCGGCAGCCACGCTGAACTGTGGCTCGCCACCGAGCACGCGGGCGCCTTCGACCCGGCCTGGCTGGTCCCCGCGGGCCGCACCCTGGGGGAGGCTCTGCTATGACCCGCCGCTACCTGCGGCCCCTCAAGCGCCCCATGACCGTCGCCGTGGTCGGCTGCGGCGGCACCGGCAGCCACATCCTCAGCGGCCTGACCCACCTGCACCACGCCGTCCAGGCGCTGGGCGGCCAGGGCCTCACCGTCGTCGCCTACGATCCCGACACCGTGGAGGCCCACAACGTCGTGCGCCAGCGCTTCTACCCGGGCGACGTGGGGCAGCACAAGTGCGAGGTGCTGATCAGCCGCATCAACCGCGCCCACGGCCTGCACTGGCGCGCGGTGCCCAAAACCTTTGCGGAGGGACCAGGCATCCCGAACTTCGATCTGGTGATCGGGTGCGTGGACTCGCGCCGGGGCCGGGCGGAGATCCGGAGCATGATCACCAGCGGCCCCTGCGCCCGGACCCGCTTCTGGCTGGACATCGGCAACGCCCGCTTCCCGGACGGGCGTTTCGGCGGGCAGGTGGTTCTCGGCGAGCCCAGCAACCTGCGCAACTGGCGTTCCCGGCGCACCGGGCGGCTCCCCATCGCCAGCGAGCTGTACCCGGAGTTGGTGGGCACCCGCCTCGCAGAGGACGAGCAGCCCTCGTGCAGTGCCCTGGAGAGCCTGAAGCGCCAGGACCTGTTCCTGAACGCCCTGCTCGCCCAGCACGCGCTGAACATCCTCTGGCGGGTGATTCTCGACCGCAAGCTGGACGTGACCGGCGTGTTCCTGGACGCCAGCTCGCACATCGTCAATCCGGTGTATGCCGAGCTGCCCCAGCAGCGGGAGGCAGCGGACGAACACCGTTCCCCCGGCTTCTTGGAGGACCCGGGGGTGCGGTCGCCCGGCACCCATGCTCAGTCAGCCAAGTGAGCGTTCAGCTTTTGGAAAGGGAGACCGATGACAGGAACCGACGTTGGTAAAGTGCTCACCCGTACCGATTGGGCGTTACTGGGCCAGCAAAAGCTCCAACTCGTCCTCGTGATCGACGACCTGGAGAGGCGATGCGACGCAGCCGTGACGTACGGAAGAACCGAGGAGAAAGCAGTGTTGTCCAGCCAGTTGGAAGCGCTCAGCGGCATTCTCCACTGGATCGATGCTCTTCAAGATGCCGCTCAGGCCGAGGGATATCCCACCGTGTTCCTGCTTGATGTCGAGGAGGACAGGTGTTGAACCTCGCAACCTGAACGCAGGCTCAGAAGACCTGCGTCAGGAAGGACTCACGGAGTCGGCGCGCGAGTTCACACTGAGCTGCAAGCTGCTGGCTCGCGCTATGAGTGGTCAGTCGGCTGCCCGACAAGGCGGCTGGCAGGTACACTGGAGGAACCATGACCCGGCTGCCCGAACCCTTGCCCGCCACTGCACGCCCCCACCTCACGGAGGAGCGGCAGGCCGAGGTTTACCGCCACGTCGCCAGCAGCTTACAACTGGAGGGGCTGGACACCACCCCCGAACAACTCGCCCGGCTTGCCGGGCGGGAGGACGAAGGCCGTGGGTCACACCGGGAGTGACGGACGGCCCTTCACCCCGCAGGAACAGGAGCGCCTGCTGGAGGCGCTCCTTTCCTTGACCCGGCAGGTGGCCGCCTCACCGCCATCCATGTTGAGTGAGGCGGAGTTGCAGGCCTGGCACGCCACCCTCTGTGCCGGCATCGAAGCGATGCAGCCCGGTCGCTACCGCCAGGCGGAATTCACCTTCGGCTCGTTCCTCGGCACGGCCCCGCGCGTGATCCCCCACGAGATGACTGCCCTTCTGGAACAGTACCGGGAGGGGCTCCCAGGCCTGGAGGAGCGGCAGCAGGCGGGGGAAGACCTCGCTCAGGCCGTGCTCCACCACGCGACGTGGCTGCACGCCGAACTGATTCGAATTCACCCTACTGGGACGGGAACGGGCGGCTCGCCCGGCTGGTGCAGGCCTGGCTCTGCTGGCGCTTCGACCAGCCTGTGCCGATCTACACCAACCGGGCGCGCTACCTGGCCGCCCTCAGCCGTTACCACCACACCAGGGACCTCACCCTCCTGCTCCAACTGAGTCAGGAAAGCCAGACACGTCCAGGTTGACCGACACAGCGGGGCGGAGCTGCCTCCCTTGCTCCTGGCATCGGTCGGACCCAAGACCTCTCCCCTCCCCCGAGGGGTGCAGGCGTCGCGCCCCTCTGTGGGCCGCTGGAGTGGGGTGAAGGTTACGATCTCACGACGATTCCCTCTCGCGGCCAAGCCTTACAGAGCGATGGATCGCACGGACTCATCAGCGGTCGAGTGAAGGACGCAGGCCGAGGGGTACCCCACCTGAACCATCGAGGGCAGCCAGACTGAAAGCCATCCCCACCCTGCTCGCGCAGCCTCATCGTTCCACGAACCCGAGGCTGCGCTTCCAGCAAGGTCAGGCCGACTGACCCTCGAGCGGTGGAGAGGGCTCTTCCCTTTCCACCCAGCGAGGTCCACACCCCTCGGCGCCACTCCACATACCTAAATACCAGCCGAAAATTTGTCCATGACAGAATAGGATGAGGGCCAACCCTCAGGAGAGCCATGACCCAGACGCAGACCCCCGCCCAGCGCCACGCCCAGCTCACCGCCGAGGTCGCCCGGCACAACCGCGCCTACTACGAAGAGGACGCGCCCACCATCCCCGACTTCGAGTACGACGCCCTGGTGCGCGAATTGCGTGACCTCGAAGCGCAGCACCCGGACCTCGCGGCCCCGGACTCCCCAGCCCAGACGGTGGGCGGCCGTCCCAGCACGCTGTTCGAGAAGGTCCGGCACCCGACGCCCATGACCAGCCTCGACAATGCGTTCAGCGACGCCGAACTCGCCGGGTTCGACGAGCGGGTGGCCCGCGCGCTGAATCTGGCTCCCAGGGGGCAGCACTTCGCCTACACCTGCGAACTCAAGATCGACGGGTTGAGCGTGAACCTGTACTACGTGGACGGCGTGCTCCAGTGGGCTGCCACCCGTGGTGACGGCGAGGTAGGCGAGAAGGTCACCGCGAACGTCGAGGGCATTCCGGGCATCCCTGCCAGATTGCCCGGGCTGAAGGGGGAACTGGAGGTGCGCGGCGAGGTCTACATGAGCAAGGAGGCCTTCCTTGCCTACAACACCCGGGCGGAGGAAGAGGGCCGCCCGCTGCTGAAAAACCCCCGCAACGGTGCGGCCGGTGCCTTGCGGCAGAAGGACCCTGAGGAGACCCGCCGCCGCAACCTCAGCGTGATCCTCTACGCCCTGGGCAAGCGCGACGGCGTTCAGGCGCGGACCCAGTGGGACATCCTGGAGTGGCTCCAGGCCCAGGGCTTCACCACCAGCCTGTATTCGCGCCGGGTCGTGGGCAGCGAGGCGGCGGCGGCCTACCACGCCGAGATGACCGCGGGGCGCGCAGCGCTCCCCTTCGACGCGGACGGCAGCGTGGTCAAGCTCGACGACCTGCACCTTCAGGACGAAGCGGGATACACCAGCCGCGCACCGAAGTGGGCCGTCGCCTACAAGTTCCCGGCGGACGTGGCGGAGACGGTGGTGGAGGCCATCACCGTCCAGACGGGCCGCACCGGAAAGCTCACCCCCGTGGCCGAGCTGCGGCCCGTCCAGCTCGAGGGCAGCACGGTCAGCCGGGCGACCCTGCACAACGAGGATTTCATCCGTGGACTGGATCTGCGGGTGGGCGACACGGTGCGGGTCCACAAGTCGGGCGGCATCATCCCCGAGGTGCTGGGCGTGGTGCTGGACCAGCGCCCGCAGGGCGTCCTGCCCTTCGTCTTCCCCACCCACTGCCCGGTCTGTGCCCACGAAGCCGTCCGGCACGAGGGGGCGGCGGGGACGTTCTGCCAGGGCCCGGCCTGCCCGGCGAAGGCGACCTTGCGCGTGCGGTATTTCGCCTCGCGCGACGTGCTGGACATCAAGGGTCTGGGCGAGCGGCTGGTCGAGCAACTCGTGGACGCGGGCCTGGTCAAAGACCCTGCGGACCTGTACGGGCTGACCGCCGAGCAGATCGAGCACCTGGAGATGGGCGAGACCACTACGGGCGGCGTGCGCCGGGTGGGCCGCAAGAACGCCGAGAAGCTGGTGACCGAGATCGAGGCGAGCAAGACCCGGGAACTCTGGCGCTTCGTCCGGGCGCTGGGCCTGCCCTTCGTGGGTGAGGGGACCAGCACCCGCGTCGCCCGGGTGAACGGGAGCCTCGGCGCCCTCCAGTCTGCCTCGGTCGAGGACCTGGCCCGGATTCCCGACGTGGGTCGCCAGACGGCCGAGAGCATCGTCTCCGGCTTGGCCGACCCGGACATGCGCGCCTTCATCGCGCGCCTGGAGGCGGCCGGTGTCCGGCCCACTCCGGGCGAGGACGTGCAGGTGGGCGAGCAACTGGCCGGGTTGACCTTCGTGGTTACCGGGACGCTCAGCGTGCCGCGCGACGCCATCAAGGCGCACCTGCAACTGCACGGGGGCCGGGTGAGCGGCAGCGTCACGAAGAAGACCAGCTACCTGATCGCGGGCGAGGACGGCGGCGGCAAGCTGGACAAGGCGCGCGAACTGGGCGTGCCCACCCTCGACGAGACGGCTCTGAACGCACTGCTGACCGAACGCGGCGCTCCGGCCATCGGGTAAAGGCACCGGCATCAGGATCGGGGGGCGGCCTGGTGCTGCCCCTCTTCGCCTGCTGGACCCCTCAAGAGTCGCGCCGGGCGCAGCGACGGGAAATGTGGATCGAACAGGGACAGGGCAAGGCCACCATCATTCCCTGCCGGGGCGTCCTCCTGGTGGTCGTCGAACGCACGCCCCACCCGGGCAGCAGCGACTTCGTGCGCCAGCACGCCCGGCGGCCGTGGCTGACCGGGCCTCAGCCGGAGGAGGTGCGGCGGCGCGTGGTCACGGCCGAGGAAGCCATCCGGTTGCTGTTCCGCGAGGGCCTGCACCTCTCCCTCGCGGAACAGGATGCTCTGACCCACCTCGAGCGCTTAATGCCCCCATGCCTTCCTGGTAGGGAAGCGACTTTCTTCCAGGAGTCGCGGCCCAGGCCGCTCTGACCTGTTGGAGGTCACCATGCCAGATCCCATTCCTGCCCGCACCCCAGCCCACCCGCCCCAGGCCCCACGAACTCACGTGCAGGCCTTTGTGCCACTGTCCCTCTCGGCTGAGCGCGTCGAGCGGTTGCTGGCCTGCCTGGACCGGCACACCCGGGCCACGCCCACGCAGCTCGCGGACGCGCTGGGCTTGACCTGCGCCGCCGCCCGTCCGCTGATCGACGAGCTGTGCAGCCGTGGACTGGCCCGGCCCGCAGGAGGTGGCCGCCGCCTCTACGAGCGTGCCCAGACTCCGGTGCAGCCGAGGCTGGTGCTCGACCGTCTGCGGCCGATCATCCGGACCTCCCTGCAAGGCCGTCCGGCGCTGGCCTCCGGTGTGGCCCGCGACCTCGGCGAACCACTGGACAACGTGGCGGAGACCTGCAAGGCGATGCATCTGGAAGGGGAACTGCGCGGCGTCGCCGTGGGGGCGACCTTCGTGTACTCCGTCAACCCCGCCGTCATCCAGCAAGGCCTCCCGGACAGGACGGACGCGGTGGCCGCGCCTCAACCTGCCGCTCCCCACCGTGGGCGCATCACCGAGGACCTGGTGCGCCAGGTGCAGGCGGCGTTGCCCCCGGCCAGACGCCGGGCAGGCGGCGAGGTGGAGCGGGTGGCCGAGCGCTTCGGCCTCAGCCCCAGCCAGGTCTACCGCGCCCTGAAGCAGGTCCTGGCCTCCGGGTAGAGCAGGGGTCGCGGCCCGGCGGGGCCGCTCCGGGGGGGTGGAGGTTCCCATGACCCAGACCCTGCCCGAGACCGCCCCGCTCTCCCCCACCACGCCCGGCGCCGCCAACCCCAAGGCAGTTGCCCTGCTGCTTAAACGCGCTGACGGCCTGGAACGCCGGGCGCAGCAGAAGGAAACGCCCTCCTACGTGGGCATGAATATGACCCGCAAGCGCAGCAAGGACGCGGGCAGCCGGGCCGAGGACGCCTTCCGCCTGCGCCGCATTCAGCGTGCCTACCGGGCAGTGGCCAGTGGTCTGGAGGAAGGCACGCTCCCGGCCGTGCTTGTCCGGGTCACCGACCCCAGGTTGATCGAACTGCTGGTCCACCTTGGTCCTGATCACGCCCACTCGCTCGCCACTGTCTGTCTCGCCAACGAGGAGTTGGGGGCGCTGCGGAGCCACCGGCCCCACTCCCTCGTTCTGGAGAGCGTCGAGGCGCTGCCGGTGAGCTACGGCTGGCTGCGCGAACTCCTGCCCGAGCAGGTGAACGGGGTCCTGACCATCTTGCGGGAATTGGCACCCCTGAAGCCCTTCGAGCACATCACGGTGAACTGCCAGCGGTTCGTGTCTGATGCGAAGACCTGGAAGGCCTCGCACGCGTGTGGCTTGACCACCCCGGCTCTCGTCGAGGAGGCCGCGGCCGCCCTGCGTGCCCTGGCGGAGTCGCGGGTCGATCCAGCCCGTGCCCGGCGCGACCGGGTGGCGGCCCTGGAACGGGACCTGGTCGGATACCGCACGTCTGGGTTCTGGCCCACGCCCGCCCCGCTCGCCACGCATCTGGCGACGCTGGCCGACCTCCGTCCGGGCCTGCGCGTCCTGGAGCCCCAGGCCGGGAAGGGCGACCTGGTGGACGCACTGCTGGCCCTGGAGCCGGAGCTGCACGTGGAGGTCTGCGAACAGAATGGACGGCTGCGCGAGGTGCTCGAGGCCAAGGGGTACCGGCTGATCGGCGACGACAGCATGGCCCTGCGGGGCGAGTGGGACTGCGTCGTCATGAACCCACCCTTCGAGGGGCTGGCCGACATCGGCCACGTGCAGCACGCCTACCGCCTGCTGGCCCCCGGCGGGGTCCTGGTGGCCGTGATGGGGAACGGACCGTTCTTCCGGCAGGAACAGGTGGCCCGGGACTTTCGGGCCTGGCTGGAGGGCGTGGACGCGGAGGTGAACACCAACGACCCGGACGCCTTCAAGGTCAGCACCACCGGGCACAGCACCGGGGTCCAAACCCGCACCCTGCGAATCGTAAAGCCGCCCCTGGGCTGAGGAGCGGTGGGGGCAGGCTCTCCCCTGCCCCCCCGCCCTGCTCGTCAAGAAGGAAGGTCATGATCAGCCCCAGCGCACCGGCGGGAGGCCCCGTGTACTCCCCGATCTGCTGCCCGAACTGCGGCAGCCCGCACGTAGACCTGACCCACCGCCAGGACCCGGAGCTGTTGGGCTGCACCTGTTGCGGCCTGGTGGACGATCTCCTGCAATTCCGCCCCGCCCACCTGCTGGGCAGGCCGACCCCGGCGACTCACGTCCAGGGGTCGCGCCTGCGGGCGCAGGTCCAGGAGGAGGTATGAAGTACAGCGTCATCGCCAGCATCACCGGCTCCATCTCCTCGCCCACTGCGCCACACCGGAACTGGCCGAGCAGGCCCGGCGGGTGCTGCAAAGCCACTCCGGCCCCAACTCCTGTCACCTCCTCCCGGTCACCGGCCTGGAACGGGATGCCAGCGGAGCACCCCTGTCCCGCCTGACGACCGAGGACGATCTGATCTCCGCCTGGTCGACGCGGTGTGGTGCACCTTCGGTCCAGAGGTGGAGTGCAGCGCGGTTCTGCCGGTCGTGACCCTTCAAGGGCTGGTGTGGGATGAAGCGCGGCTGGTCCAGGGCCAATGGCTCGCCCTGGCCCGCGAGGCGGATCGGGGCCGGGAACTGATCGAACGGCACTTGGGCGAGGGGCAGGCGTCGCTCCCCTGATGGGGAGCGCTGGCCCGCCATGTCATCCGGACCCCAGCGTTTCAACCCGGCCATCTGGCGCCGCTCGGAAACCCCTGCGAACTCTCCAGCTCCCACGCCGGAGTTGCCCCCAACTCCCGCGCTGGGGCCTCCCCCAGCTCTGGAGAAGGCCTCGCAAGCGGCCCCAGCGGCCTTCCAGGAAGCACCACTGCCCCGCGCCCCCTGGGCTCCACCGGAGGGGTCGAAGAAAAAGCCCCCGGCCCGGGAGTACCCCGTTCGTCTGCTTCCACCGCCCCACATGGACAAGGACCAGTGCGAGGCGGCCTTTGAAACGCTCAGCGACGAGATCCGTGCCCGCTTTCCCGGCGCATACGCCATCCAACTCGTGGCGACGCACTGTGGGCACCGCACCGGCCTCAGCCTCCTGGTCCGTAACAAGCTGGGCTCCCCGCTGGACCTGGAGCGCGGCGACGGCGCCCTGCCCTTCTACCTGATTGACCGGCTGATGGAACTGGTCGGCCACGGCGACTGGCTTCTCGCCAAGTCCCCTCCTGCCTTCTCGGGAAGAGACGATCACCTGTCCTGAAGGAGACCATCATGCGCACCGTTTATCTGATCACGCCTGTCCGGCCGCGCGAGGACGACTCCCCCGAACGCATCCGGCAGAGCACCATGAACTGCCTGGCGGCGGCAGCGGGTCGTCCGTTTGCTTACCCCGAGGCATGCCTGGTCCTGGAGGTGGGACGGCGAATCGGCGGCCAGTTCGAGTTCCGCTCCAGCACGGTCACGGAACAGGGTGTCCCGCTGTATTCACCGGGGGCGTGGGTGACCTTTCTGGAAGAGCGGTGTGCGGCCGGAAGCGTCCTGTGTTCCGAGGACGGCGCGACCTTCACCTTGGGTGTCTTCCTGGCCCTGCCGGACGTCCAGCGCCGGGTGAGTCCGGGGGTCGCGCCGCAGGCGGCGCCAGGGGAGATCGAGGAGGCACCATCTTGACGACCCCATCCTGGCTGAAAATCGTCCTCAAGTTCGAATAGCGGCACTCGGACGTGTTCCGGGACCCCTCTCCCTCTGACCCTGGCCGCTTGCGTGTGCAGCTCGGGTCAGCGGGAGGACGAGTACCGGCGCACCGCCGCGAAGTTCACCCCGGAGGAACTGAACGGCCTGTGCAAGGCCTTTGGAAACCTGATGCACCTGAAGCTCGCGGACCCCTTCCTGGACCTGTTCAGCGAGACCTAGATGGGTCGCCTGAGCAAGAGCGCGCAGCAGTACCTGGGTCAGGTCTACACCCCGAGTACGATGGCCCTGCTGATGACGAAGATGATCATGCACCCGCCCGAACCCGGCGAGGCCCTGAAGGTGGCAGAGCCCGCCGCTGGAAGCGGAACCCTGGTGCTGGCCGCAGCCCAGGCGCTGGAGGACCTGGGGGTCAGCCGCCTGCACATGCGGGGGGTGGCCACCGACCTCAACCCCTTCGCGGTGGACATGGCGCTGGTCAATCTGGGACTCGCAGGCGTCCCGGCAATCGTCCGCTATGGCAACAGCCTTACCGAGCAGGTCTTCCGCGAGTACCCGGCGCCCGCCTGGCCCTTCGCGTATCCCTACAGCGGCGAGACGAAGGCCGAGCGGCTGCGAGGCATCGATGTCCTGGACATATTGCGGCTGACCGTACCCCTGCCAGTCCGTGCCGCGGGCTGAGGCGCTGTGGGATTCAACCATCCGACTGAGGTGTGGCTTTCACTCAACAAGAAGTCTGGCGTTCCTGAGGAAGTCAAGAACGGCAGGGGAGAGGGGCCCGCGAGTTGTCGCCCTCTACAGCCCGGTCCTCCTCTACACGTTCAGCTTCTCGGCCTCCCCACGCCTCGTCACCGCGGAGTTAGAGACTTGATCTCTAACTCCGCGAAGTCGGTCCTGAAGGGTGTCGTTTGTCGTGCCTCGCCCCAGCCTCTCGGAATGGCGAAGCAATCTCTCCTGCCGTCCACTGGGCTCCGGGGGTGCAGAAACTGGGGAAAGTTGACAATGTTTTAAACATTTGAGTAGCCTGCCGTCATGCCGCTCAAGCCCGTGCCTGGAACCGCTCAGGTGACCAGCGCCGAATTGCGGTCGCGCTTTCCCGAATTGCTCGATCAGTTGGGCCAGGGCACACGGGTCGTCGTCACGCACTACCGCCGTCCCATCGGCGCGCTCGTGAGCCTGGAAGATCTTCAGCGCCTGCGGCGCGCCGACGTCGCGGATGCCCAGTCGGGGCAGGGGAGACTTATGCAGATCATTGGAACGCACAACCAGTCGGGTGGAGTGGGGAAAACCACCAGCGTCGCGGAACTGGGGTACGACCTCAGCACCCGCCTCAATCTCCGCACCGGACAGCCCAACCGGGTGCTTCTGGTCGACACCGATCCGCAGGCCTCCCTCACGAAACGCTTCGGCCTGCATGACGACCCCTCGTCCCCGGCCCACGTAGTCACCAGCACGCTGTTCATGAGCGTGATGGACCCGCAACTTCCCGGGCCCACGCCCCTGCCGTCCCCCACGGTGCCGGAACTGCACCTGATCCCTGCCAACCAGCACCTCAGCCGCCTCGACGCGCTACTCTACAGCGACGACAGCCTGCTGCCGAACCTCGGCCAGGTGCTGCGGCGTTACCAGGACTACGACTACATCCTGATCGACACCCCGCCCAGCCGGGGCATGATCACCCGTGCCGCGCTGATCGCGAGTGAACACATCATCATTCCGGTCAACAGCAGCCTCAAGGCGATGGAGAACTTCGACAGCGTCTCCGAGCTCATCGGGCAGTGCCAGCGCCACAACCCGAACCTGCGGGTGGCGATGTTCCTGCTGACCCAGTACCAGAAGAACATCCTGCACGACCAGGACGTGCAGCGCATCCTCAAGACCCAATACGCCGGGATCGCGCCTACCAGCAGCCCAGTGCCGCACCGCAAGGCCCTGTTCAACGACGCCAGCCTCGCCCGGCTGCCCATCGCGCTCTACCGCCCCAAGGACCCGGTGAACAAGGATTTGCGGAGGGTCACCGATGAACTGCTTGCCTCCATCGGTGAGCCGGTGACGGCATGACGCGCGGGCGACCCAGCATGGAGGCGCGGACGCCGGCACCCGCCACCGTCCTGAATAACCTCGACCTTGCCCGGGCGCGGATCATTCCCCTCACGCAGATTCGCCTGATCGAGCACCACAACCCGCGTGGCCGGTACTCGCGGGACGAGGTGTTCAGCGAGGAGAGTTTGAGCCCGCTCGTGCGGTCGGTCCGCGAACGCGGCGTCCTGCAACCGGTGCTGCTCCGTGCCACGCCGGGCGGACATTACGAACTGGTCGCGGGCGAGCGCCGCTTCCGCGCGGCGCAACTCGCTGGCCTGAGCGGCGTCCCCGCCGTCGTCGAAACGGTCGCCGACGCGGACCTGCTGGAGTACGCGCTGATCGAGAACCTCCAGCGGGAAGCGATGAACCCGGTCGATCAGACCTTTGGGGTGCTGGAACTGCTCAGCCAGCGCACCGGACACCCGCTGAGCGCGCTGCCCGCCTATCTCAACCGCCTGCGCAACGGCACCGAGCGCGACGAACACCGGGTCGAGGAAACCCTGCAACAGGTGGGAGGCTGGACCCTGCTCACCTTCGCCACCCGCAACGTCAAGTTTCTCGGTCTCAGGACCGGGGAACTGGACGCCGTGGCCGCAGGCAAGCTCACCAGCAGCGCCGCCTTTGAACTGCTGCCCTTGGGCGAACACGAGCGGCGACCCGTCCTCCTTGAGGAGGCCCTGCGGCAGGGGTGGTCGGCGAAGGAACTGCGCGCCCAGGTGCAACGGGTGTTGCAGGAGGGGAGCGCACCCTCCGAGACCAGGGCACTCGTCTCCCGGGTCAGGGCTTCCCTGACGGAGCGGCGCGTCGGCCAGCTCAGCGCCGCGAAGCGGAAGGAACTCCAGCGTCTCGTCGAACAGCTCGAGTCGCTGTTGCAGGAGGAGCGCCCCCGAGGCCCGGGAGGACGCCGAACTCAGGCGAGAGCCGCCCGGGGGGAGCGCCCGACCTGAGCACCAGCAAACCCCACGGATCGCGTCCTCCTCCACGTGCCTCCTCTCGGCTCCTCAGGCCTCGGCACACAGCTGGCTTCGCCAACGCTGTTTCAGGGGTGCCGACAACGCCGTCGTGTTCCCCTCCACGCCACTGCGGATCAACAGGAGGGCCAACTGGGCTGCGCCTCCAGTTCAGCCAGTCGGTTCCGACCCCTTTGGGGGAAACCGGACGTGCGGGGAGGCGTCAGCGAGGTGCGCCGCTGAGAATTTCCTTTGGTGGTGACCGCGGCGTTCAATTCGAGAGCAAATGCACCGGTAGTACCGGTCACTAATTGCCATTATTGACCCACGCCGACTCCAGAGTTTTGCGTGCAGCACAGCGGCTTCCTGAATCCCGACCGGCCTCGCCACACAGCTAGACAACTTCGGCGGCAGTCAGATCGAACGCAAAAAACGAGCACACGGTCAAGTTCAAGGCAAATACGGTCAGAACGAAGGCAAATATCGGTACGATTCTGCCTCAGCTACGGTCACCACCGAGGCAAATTCTCAAAAGTGCTGAAAACGACGTGTTGGTGGCCGAATACGTCCGGCCGTGTTGTTGTTCTCTTTTAATCTTTTATCTACTTAAAGACCAACAGACACAGGAGGCCCATGAGCAAACGACTGATCATTCCAGAGAAACTGACGGATGAGCACTTCCTCGCCCGGCTCGGCCTGATCAGCGTGCAAACCCGGATCGACGAGCGCAGCCCCCTGAACCACCGCTGGACCAGCCGCTTCAGCATCAACGGACACGATTACCACGTCGAGGGTTTCGCGGCCGACTTCGGTCGCCCCCGCGGCGTGGACACCGACGTGCAGATCGCCATCGAAACCCTCTTCGAGCGGCAGGGGTGTCCTCAGGACAACACCATTGTCACCACCGCTTATGAACTCCTGATGCTGTGTCTGATGACCGATAAGGGCGACAACTACTTGCGGCTGCGCGAGAGCCTGATGCGCCTGTGGCGGGTGGGCTTTCTGGTGTCCCGCGCCTACCACCACCCGAGCAGCCCCTGGGCGATGTACCTGAACGAGACCCTGAACCTGATTCAGCGGGTCCGGTTCTGGAGCAAGGGGGCCCGCCGGGAGTCACCCGACCTGAGCACGATGGACGCGGACGGCCGGCTGATCATCCAGCTCTCCGACCCGGTCGCACAGAGCATCCGGGCCGGCTTCACCCAGCACCTGGACACCATGCTGCTCTCGCGGATCGAGCAGCCGGTGGGCCGCGGCGTGTACCGCCTCCTTCAGGCGCACCGCACCAGCGAGCAGGGGGGAGGGCTGCGGGTCGGCCTGCGGGAGTGGGCCAGCGCGTGCGGCATCTTCAGCCCGGACTCGGACAAGATCCGCCGCGTATTGCAGCCCGCCCATGAGGAACTGGAGGCGAACGCCTACCTGGAGGGGATCGAATTCGAGGGCCGGGGCGCCAAGCAGGTGTTGCACTACCACTTCCGCGTCGAACCGTCGCTCGACCCCCACCTGGTCCGGGACGTGCGGGAACTGGGGATCAGTGAGGTGCGGGCCCAGACCCTGGTGAAGGGGCACCAGCAGGCCCCGGAGCGGGTCCTCGCTTCGGTCGAGTACGTGCGCGCCCAGAAGAACGTCCGCTCTCCAGGGGTCCTCCTCGCGGACATGCTGACCCATCCCCAAAAGTACATCCTGCCTGAGGGGACCACGCGGGGCACCCTGGCATCCGCCGCACCTCATCCCGACCCCCGCGTCCTCGAGCAGCAGATCGAACGGGAGCAGGAGGTGCGGCAGCGGCAACTGCTCGAGTTGCCGCCAGTCGAACAGTGGCGGGCCAACCAGACCACCCTGCGCTTCATGCTCAAGGCCTACCTGAGCGCCCCGCAACTTCAACACCTGGAGGAGGCCTGCGTGTCCGGCCGGTTGAGCGCTTCTCAACTGGCACACGATCTGAGCGTCGCCACGGCCCGGGCGGCCAGAGCGGACCTGGTGCACACCCTGATGGCCGAGTTGGACGGCTGAGCCAGGACCATCGAAAGGTCCACCCACCTGCCGGAAGCACCTCCACAGCACCGACTTCGCGAAAGCTGTGGTAGGCAATCAGGAGGACCTGGGCTTCGTCTCCTGAGCAGCAGGCCAAGCTTGACCAGCCCTCACCACCCCACCAGCTCCCCTTGGCCTTCACAGTGAGGTGCAGCCAGCACAGCGGCCTCCCGGCCCGGCCGTGTCCAGCTCATCCTCCGGCAGCTCCGGCGCCTCCCGGAACCGTTCCTGCCCAGAAGGCAGCAGGGGAGGGGAGAGGCTCCCGGAAAGAACGATTCCCGGTCCACCCCAGAAGCATGCGCACGGTCTTTCTCTCCCTGCTGCTGGCCCTCGGAGACGTGGCCCGCGCGGCCACACCCATGCACCGCCTGGTGGCGGTCGATCAGGTGCTCAACTGGCCGGCCGGGAATCAGAGCGTCACGCTGAACGTTCGTGACCATGAGGGTGGCTCCCCCCGGCTTCGATGGCACCGGGTACACGGCACGGCAGGCGGTCCAAGGCGACGAGCAGGACCGGCCCGAGCTGGTCACCACCTGCCAGCTCACGGACGTGGCCGGGCAGCTTCTCCTGCGGCGCGACTATGTGACCGGGCCGGGGGTCGCCGCAGACGATCTTCTCCGGTGCGCTGCAACCTGGCTCCTACCGGCTGACCTTCTCGGTGACCGGCGCGGCCAAGCGCGCGGTCGGCCTGAGCGTGACCGGCCCGGTCGAGGTCAGCGCCACGGCCATCAATCATACCCTCAGGGGAGCGCGAGTAGATACCAGTGAACACCGTCATCTGGGGGCAGATCGCGCTCGCGGAACTCGGCTTCCGTCCAGACGTGCCCCTGGTTCTGTTCCCGGCGGTGAATGCTCATGAGCTGGTCATGGGTGTAGGTCGCGCGGTGATCATTCACGGTCTCGGCGGCCACGTTCAGGGTGGCGCGCAGGTAGAGCGCCAGGTCCACGCCGACGCGCTGTACGGCGGCGGTCAGGCGCTGCATTTCGAGGTCGCTCAGGAGGACGGAGACAGACTGTTTGCGGCCCAGGCCCTGATACTGCCGTACCTGGAGGCGGCCCGGCAGGGGGGCGTTCACCTCCGCTGGGGGCATTCCTCTTGCGTGCGCGCTGTTGAGAGGTCACCATGCGCACCATGACGAAGAAAGCCGCGAAAGCCCCTGCCGCCAAGAAGCCCGCTGCCCCCAAGGCCCCAGGCCGCGCCACGGCGGAGAGTAACAAGGTCGGCAAGACCCAGCTCGTCGAGCAGGTCGCCGAGAAGTCCGGGTTGACCCGCAAGCAGAGCGACGAGGCCGTCAGCGTCGTCCTGGACGCCCTGGTGGACGCGGTTCGCGGTGGGCAGAGCGTGGGCCTGAACGGTGTGGGGACCTTCAGCGTCAAGGCCACCGCCGCCCGCACTGGCGTACGCCCCGGGACCAGCGAGAAGATCCAGATTCCGGCAGGCAAGAAGGTCGCCTTCAAGGTCGCCAGCACCCTCAAGGGCACCCTGTAACCGCCAGCTTTCCCGATGGGGGCCACAGCAGCGTGCTGTGGCCCTCGTTGTTGCTCCCCATCCCATCCGGGCTGGGAGCGCTTAGACTGCCGGTGATCCCTATGCCTGCTCTCGTCAGTCCTCCCCAGTCCCCTGACCCTGCCCAGGAGACCCGGCGACTGTGCATCCTGCTGATCGACGACAGCGCACCCGACCGGCTGATCGCTCAGGAAGTCTTCGCTGAGTACAGCGATCAGGTCGGCGTGATGACCGCTGAAAGCGGCGCGGACGCGCTGGCGAAGATGCGGCACTCCGGTGTACGCCTCCCGGACGTGGTGCTGCTCGACATCAACATGCCGGGCATGACCGGCTTCGAGGTGTTGCAGGCCATGAAAGCGGACCCCAGGCTGCACCTCATTCCCGTGGTCATGCTGACGACCTCGGGGAACGAGCAGGACATTCAGCGGGCGTACACGTTGCACGCCAGTTCGTACCTGACCAAATCCATGGACTTCTGGCACTTCGTGGAGCAGATCGAGAGCTTCGTGCGTTTCTGGCTCACCACCCGCCTCACGCACTGGCCGGAAGGGCGCGGCCGTGAGGACACCATCCGCCCGTCCGCCTGTTAAGGCCTCAACACGGCGCTGCTCTCAGCGATCAGGCGTGCACCTGAACCATTCATCCGGCCCGTGAAGCGCAGCACACTCACCGCGCCCACCGACCGCCAGGCCAACCGAGGCTCAGCCACCACTCGCACAGCCTCGACCGGCAACCGGGCCGCCAGACGCCCGGCCGCATCCGCCTGCACCACCTGATAGCCCACCCCTGCCGCCTGAGGGTGACGGTAGACCAGCAGGTAGGTTCCGGCCGCAGGCACCTGCACCTGAACCGGGTGCTCCAGCCCCTTCGGTTGCCGCTCGGCCGCGACCGTCAGCCCAAACTCCTGCGCGAGCGCCAGGCCTGCGGTCTGCCAGAGCACCTCCTCAGCCGGGTCCAGCTCCGTAAAAGCGAAGGGGATCTGGGTCTTCGCCAGGCGGACCGTGCTGCGCCCCGCCGCTTGTTCAATCCGCACTGGCAGTTCCCGTAGATTCGCCAGTCGACCGAAGAGGGCCGTGGCCTGAACGAAGGTCTCGTCTCCCCGGCGAAAGGTCGTCTGATCCGGCGGCACCATGACGCCCCTGGCGGCCAGGCGAGCACGGTGGACGTGGTCCGGGCCGTTCGGGAGATCGAAGGTGACCCCGGCGGCCGTTACCCGCAGGACGTCGTTCGAGATGCCTGGAACGTCGGCGGCCGTCGTGCGGGCGGAAGTGACCTTCCACCCCTGGGCCTGGAGGAGGTGTATCAGGTCGCTGAGAGCCACCCACCCCTGACGTTCACTCAGGCACTGGAGTGCGGGCGCTGGAAGATCCGCACACACGGGTCGCTCGCCCTGCGCCGTGACGAGGAGCGCCTGGCTGGCGCGGGTACTCGTGACCACGCCGACCACCGCGAACAAGGCCAGGAACACCGGGACGAGCGGTTGCAGGCGCGGCAGGGTATGCACGCGCGTGAACCCCAGCGCCGTCTCGGCGGGATCGCCGTACAGGGACAGGGCCGCCTGGGTCGCGGCCGGTTGATCCAGGCCCAGGAGGCGCTGCTCGTCGATCAGGCGTTCCAGGTCGGCGCGCAGCTCCCGCTGCACGCGGCGGCGGTCACACGGCCGCAACCCGCGTGTGGCGTCCCGCAGGTACCGTTCGAGGGGCGCGTTCATCCTTCCCCCCAGAGGGCCGTCAGGGTCCGCTGGAAGTCCTGCTGCGCCGCTTTCAGGTCGGCGAGGTGGGCGCGGCCCGCGTCGGTCAGGGCGTACTCACGAACAGGCCGTGCCCCTGCCGGGGACGGCCTGTCCGTGCCGAGAAGAAAGCCCTGGGTTTCCAGGCGGTGCAGCGCCGGGTAGAGGCTGCCATAGCTGAGCGGATTCCCATCGTCGATCAGGGCGTTGATCTGTTTGGCGACTTGCAGGCCGTAGAGGGGGCCGGAATGCAGCAGGCTGAGGATCAGCAGGTTGAGGTTGCCCCGGACGAAGGTGCGGTCCATACCGCAGCGTACGTCAATTTCTCCAGTTTAGCGATAGGCGATAATTAAAGGCCAAAAAGATCAGCAGTACGGCCGCTCACGGGTCTGGCCGTTGACCTCTCCCGTCCAGCCGTCCGAGGCGTCGACATTGACGTGCGCGAAACAGCCGGAGGTGCCGTACGCCCTGGCGAACACGCTCAGGTACGACCGGCCACTCTTCTCGTCCCAGCCGCCGGGGTCGGTGCTGGTGTACGCGACGGCCTGGCCGCTCAGGCTGTAGGCGGAGGAGGGGCAGGAGACGGAGCCGGTGGCCTTGACGCCGCGCGCTTCGGTGGTGACCTGGAACTGGCCTGCACGGTGCACTGCCAGACGCTCTGGGAGGTCAGGGCGCCTTTCTCGCGGGCGGTGTCGAGGTTGCGCTGGAGGGTGTCGACGGAGTGCTGGAGTTTCTGGAGGATGGGGGCGCTACCGGGGCGTCCGGCGAGGTCTTTGGTGACGCGGTCGAGGGTGGCTTTGCGGTCCTGGAGGGCGCGTTCGGCTCCGGCGGCGCCTGCGTAGAGGGTTTCGCGGCCGTCCTGGGTGGTGCGTTCCCAGTAGCCGGGGGAAGTTTGCTGCCAGCCAGGTTCCTGGAGGAGGGTAGCGAAGGTCTTCAGGTCAGGGGTGGCGGGGGCTTCAGCCTGAGTCGGCGAGGTGGCTGGGGCCTGCGCCCCAGGCACGGTGGCCTGTCCACAGGCGGCGAGGAGGGAGAGGGGCAGGGCGAGGAGCACGGCACGGTTCTTCATGGTTCTCCTGGACCGGGGGAACGACCCGGTAATTTACGCTAACCGATAATTTGGGGAGGGGGAGTGGCATTCCCAGCAAGTGAGGGAAGGTTAAGCCCGGCTTAAAACTAGGCTGAGAGACCTGGGCTGGCAGATCGATCACTCGAAGAGGGATGGCTGGGCTTGCTTGGCCGCCACAGCGGGTAAGGCACTCACTTCTCGGAACTCCAGCCCACGCGCTTCCAACTGCGCCCGGGCAGGCCCCGTGATGGACGGCGCCGCCAGAATGCCCCGCACGACTGCACCCCCGACTATTCCCTGAACCACCAGCACGTACCGGGCCAGTTGCGAAACAGCATCCTGTGTCGCCCGCCCACGCTTCAGCTCGACCACCACGTACCGGCCCTGAGCATCCTGCGCGTACAGGTCAATGCCCCCGGACGCCACCAGCAACTCTCGGTTCAGGACCCGAAGACCTGGCTCGATCACCTCCGGGTGCTGCGCCAGGGCTTCTTGCATCTGTGCCTCGGAACCCGAGAGGACAAAACCCGCTTCCTCGGTCCGTTCCAATGCTTGCGCGACCTGCACGTTCAGAAATACCACCCGCACCAGCTCCTGCGGGATCCGCCGGGACGCCATCAGCACGCCCTGCCCGAGTGGGCAGTGCTGACCCCTTCTGCGCTCTGCTGCTGATCCGGCCTGGAAAGCACCAGGCGTTCGTGACGACCACGACCCGCCGCGGGCGACCCCGCCGGGGCCAGAACGAAGCGGGTCCTCGGGTGCCTGGTGGCCCACTTCACGGGCGCCCAGTCGCCTCCTGAAGCGGTCTGCCTTCGCGCCTCGTCAGGGTTTTGACAGGCTCCCGACTCTACCCTCCAGCCATGCTCGCGGACCCGTCGCCCGTGCACCAGGACGCCGACGCGCCACGTCTGGCTGCCCTCCACCGTTACGCCCCCACCAGCACGACGTCCCAGGCTGCCCTCGACCGCACCGCCGCCCTCGCCGCGCAGGTGTTCCGCGTGCCTGTGGCGGCCGTCACCTTCATCGACGCAGACCAGCAGTGGTTCACCGCGCGGGTGGGGGTCGAACTGCGGCAAGCCCCCCGCAGCACGTCCTTTTGTACCCACGTGGTCCGGCCGGACGGCCCAGACGTTCTGGTCGTGCCCGATACGCGTGCGGACGTACGCTTCCGGCACCTGCCGGTCGTCGTGAACCCACCGTTCGTGCGCTTCTACGCGGGCGCGCCGCTCGTCACGCCCGACGGCTTCAAGATCGGTACGCTCTGCCTGTACGACATGACGCCCCGTCCGGACCTCACGCCCGACGAGCGCGCCACCCTCCAGGCCCTGGCGGACAACGTTGTCAGCGAACTCGAACTTCGCCGCACCCTCGCCGTCCTCGAGCGCGAGCGCAAGATCCACAGCGCCGTGCTCGCGTCCGCGCTTGACGGCATGATCATCCTCGACCGCCACGGCCGGGTCACGGAATGGAATCCGGCCGCCGAGGCCCTCCTGGGGTTCACCCGCGACGAGGCATGCGGGCGGGCCCTGACTGAGGTGATGGTGCCGCCCGAATATCACGCGGTCCACCAGGCGGGTCTCGCCCGCGTCATCCAGGACGGTGACACCCGCAAGCGCCGCGTGGAAGTGCCTGCATTGCGGCGCGACGGCGCGACCTTCCCGAGCGAGTTTACCCTCACGCCGTTTGATGTGGACGGGGAGCCGATGTTCATGGTGTACGTCCGCGACCTCACGGACACGCAGGCGGCGCGCGACGCCCTGACGGCCAGCCACGCGCTGCTGCGCACGGTGGTCGACAGCGTGCCGGAGGCCATCTTCGTGAAGGACCTCCAACGGCGCTACGTCATGATCAACGCGGCGGGCGCCGCGCAGATCGGCCTGAGTGCGGAGAGGATCCTCGGCCGAACCGACGACGACCTGTTCCCCCACGGCCCGGCCACCGCCTCCAAAGCGCGCGACGAGGCGGTGCTGAACCATGGCCAGCCGCTGACGTACGAGGCGACGGACCCTCTCCCGGACGGCACACAGCGCACGTACTGGTCCACGAAGGTGCCCACGCGGGAGGCTTGCGGGCAGGTGACGGGTCTGGTGGGGGTCGCGATCGATATCACGGAGCGGCAGGCGGCGGAGGCGATGATCCGGCGGCACAACGGGGAACTCACCACGCGCATCGAGGCGGCGCAGCTGGAGATCCTGCACCGCCTCGCGCGCGCCGCGGAGTACCGCGACGACGACACCGGCGAGCACATGGGCCGCGTTGCCCTGACCGCCGCTGGCCTCGCCCGCGAACTCGGCCTGCCGGATGAGGAGGTCGCCCTGATGGAGCGGACAGCGCCGCTGCACGATGTGGGCAAGATCGGTATCCCGGACGGCATCCTGCTCAAACCGGGTCGCCTGACGCCCGAGGAGTTCGAGGCGGTGAAAGCGCACACCCTGATCGGGTCGAGCATTCTTTCGGGAGGTCAGTCGCCGCTGGTGGAACGGGCAGAGGAGATCGCACGGACGCACCACGAGCGATGGGACGGGAGCGGCTATCCACTAGGCCTGGCGGGTGAGGCGATTCCGCTGTCAGGACGCATTGTCGCGGTGGCCGACGTGCTGGACGCCTTGACGAACGATCGACCTTATAAGCAGGCGTGGTCGTTCGAGGCGGCTCTCGCGGAGATCCGCTCGCAGTCCGGGCGGCACTTTGACCCGCGTGTCGTGGCCGCACTGGAGCGCCTCGTCACGCGTCGATAGGGTGGAAGGTGCTTGGGGGTCAGGGAGACGGTTTCCGACGTGCCTGAACTTCTGCCCCCTCCAGGGCAGGACATCACGCTGCATGACGAGGGCCCCATCAGAGTGTCCTCCCCGGAATACCAGCGCGCGGGGCGCTTCCTGTGGCTAAGGCTGCGGCGGTTCTGAAGCCGTCTCAGGAAGTGTGAGGTGCGCGCTGCGGTCCTGGTGGTGCTCACGGCATGCTGAGGGCGTGATTCCCCTGACGTTGCACGCCCGGGGCCGCCCACCCCTCACCGCGCGCGTGATCGGCGTGACCGTAGAGGGCGAAGACCTCATTCTCGAAGTCGGCGGCTACCCTGGCGTGTTCTTCCTGACGCGCACCGCAACCGGAGCGTGGCAGGCATCCCGCGACGGCAGCCCCCCGATTACCGGGTACGAGGTGCAGGCCGCAGAGGTCGAACAAGCCCGCGCGGCGTTTCTCGCCACCCTGACCCCGCTCCCTCAGCCCTGAGCGCCGCGCCAGGATGGGGGGCTGGTAGCCTGCACCCGTGAAGCCCCTGGAGATCGTCCGCCTTCACCGCTCGGAAGACGTGGCCGAGCGGCCCGGAGAATGGCGCTGCGGCCTGACCCGCGCCCGCGAGCTGATGCTGGACGCCCCTGCCGCGCAGGCCATCGACCGCCTCGCCCGGCTCTCCGCCGAGATCGACCTCCCCAACCCGCACGGTGCCCTGGACCTGGAGGGGGTGACCTTCGCCTTCCGCCCGGCCGAAGACGGTCGCCAGCGCTTCGCGGGCGTGCTGGTGCGGACCCCGGCCGGACGGGTGCTGCGGCATGCCCCCGTGGAGGAAGGCGTGCCGGGCACCGCGGTCGTGTGGTTCCTCCCCGCACCCCTGGAGGCCCTGATCGCGTCTGCCGTTCGGCCCGAGGAGCGGCCCGTGCTGGAGGGCACCCCACGCGCCGTGCAGGCTGAGGCACCACCCGAAGTCGTCCCGGCACGTCCTGCCGGAAAGACCGTGACCGACCTGATCGCGCTGGGGCAGGAGGCCGCCTTCAGCGCTTACGCCGCCGTCCGCAGTGGGCGGGATGAGTTCTCTTCGATGTCTCTGCCCAAGCTGCGCGAGCTGCTCGGGGAACGGGCCGAGACAGCAGAGGGAGCGGCACGCGACCTGTGCCCGGACCTGCCGGACGCCACCCTGGCCCGGGTCCTGCGCTGGGTGGCGCGGGGCCTACCCGGCGCGCAGGCCGCCCGCATCACTCAAGTGCATGACGAACTCGCGCAGGCGCACCGCAGCCCACCGGGCAAGGCCCCGTCTGAAGGTTGACCTGTCCTTCTACTCCACGCTCTCCAGGTTGTCGAAGGCGTCCGCCACCGCTTCCTGCACCCTGGCCCGAACTTCCCCGGCTTTCACCGCGAACGTTCCCGACAGCCGCACATCGGCCGCTTTGCCCTGCACCAAGCGGATCTCCGTCTCCGGTCCATAAATCGCCTGGAGGGCACGCTCCACGCTTGGGTAGATCGCCGCCATCACGCGCGTGAAATCCGGTCCCTCTTCCTTCACCGGCTTGCCTTTTTCATACCGGACCCGCGGGGTTGGGGCGACCAGCCGGACCTCGATGCAGCGGTCGAAAGCGGGTTCACCGGTTGTCGTTACGTCCTGGGCAGATTGCGTCATCACTGTTCACCTCCTAACTATCTTGACACGAGACAAGGAAGGGGGCAATTCTATCCTCAGTCCTTAGACACCCATCCAAGAAGAGAGGAGAGTATGCCCCCCGACCTGACCCGCACCCGCCGCACCATCCTCCAGGCCGCCCTCCGCCTCGGCGTGCAAGCCAGTCTGAATGCGGTCGCCGAACAGACCGGCCTCACCAAGCAGGCGGTGAGCTACCAGGCCGCCATCCTGCGGAATCTGGGGTATCTGGAGCCCGCCAGCAGCCGGTACTCGCCCCTGGTCCCCACCGACCGCGCCCGCGTGGCCGTCGGGGAAGGCCTGCCCATCTACGGGCAGATCGCCGCCGGTCCCCCCACCCTCGCCGACCAGTCCCCCGAGGACTACACGCCAAGTCTGGAGAGCCTGCTCGGGCTGAAGGACGGGGATTTTCTGCTCCGGGTGCGCGGCGACTCCATGACCGGGATCGGCGTGATCGACGGCGACTACGTGGTGGTGCGGCCCTGCCAGGAAGTGCATGACGGGGAAGTCGCGGTCGTGCTGGTGCCCAGCGAGTCGACCGCCACTCTCAAGCGCCTGTATCACTTCGGGGACCAGATCACCCTGATGTCCGAGAACCCGGCCATGCCCCGTCTGACCTTCCCAGCGGACGAGGTGCAGGTGCAGGGGCGGATGGTGGGCCGGGTCGGGGTGGGGGCGCCCCGGGTCAGCGCCCGCTGGGGGTAAGCATGGCCGTGGCTGCGTCCGTCGCCTGTGTGCTGCTGGCGCCGTGGCCGCTGACGCTGCTCGCCCGGCAGCATCCGGGCGTGCCGGTCGCGGTGTTGAGCGAAACGGCTCGGAAGGTGGTCTTCGCGAGTCCAGAGGCGCGCGAGGCAGGCGTGCAGGTCGGGATGCGGGAGACCGCGGCCCTCTCCCGCTGCCCGGAACTGCACGCAGAGGTCGTCAGCGCCCCGACGGCCACCGCCGCCTGGGCGGAACTGCTGGAAGTCCTCTACGCGCGCTACAGCGACCGAGTGGAGGGAAGGGAACCGGGCGCCGCGTACCTGAAGCTCAGTGCGCCCGCTGCCCGTGACCTGGCCGCCGCGTTGCATGCCCCGGTAGGTCTAGGAGCCAGTCTGGAAGTCGCGCAGCTCGCCGCCCTCCGGGCCAGGCCGGGCGAAGTGCGGGAAGTCCCTGCCGGGGCAGAACAGCCCTTTCTCAGGCTCAGCCGAATCGGGCACCTGCATATCCTGGGCCTGACGCCCGCCCACGTGGAACGCCTGCATTTCCTGGGGATACCAGACCTCGGCGGGCTGATGGGCTGGACTGCCGCGCAGCGCGAAGCCTTTCTCGGCGTGGACGCCGGGAAAAAGGTCAATCGCTTTTTGCGTGGCGAGCGCAGCAGCGCTGTGGCGAGGTACGTTCCCGGGCGCGTCATCGAGGCCAGCCTGAGCATGGACGCGCCTCTACACGAGCCGGGAGAGACTGAGATCGTCCTGGGGGACCTGGTGCCCGGCCTGCTCGCCGAGTTGCGCGGGCGGACCTGTGCGTACCTCACCCTGCACGCCGAGACGGTCGGGGGACGGCTGAGCGCGACGAGGAAGTTGAAGTGGCCGCTGGACGCTTCTGGTCTGACCCGGGTAGCAGGACTCGCTCTCCAGGACACGGGTGCTCTGGCCCTGGGCGTGGACACCCTGACGGTGCAGCTCAGCGGCCTCCAGCAACCCAGCCGCATGGTGGGCCTGTGGGCCGGGCTGGCGGACCTCGAAGTCACGCGCGACCTGCTCGACCGCTTTCCCGAGGCCTTGGTCAAGGTGCAGTGGCTCGATCCCTACGCCTACGTGGCCGACGCCCAGTACCAGTGGGTGGACTGGCTGACCGGCGCCGTGCGCCCCACCCCGATGACCCCCCGGCAAGCCTGGGCACCCCAGACCCAGACGCAGCGCCGCGAGCAGGCCGTCAACAAAGTCCTGGCTTTCTTCGAGAGGGTGGAGCTGTGAGGGCCATCCAGCAGGAGGTGAGCGTGACGATCCAGCAGGGCGGCCTGCCCCGGCAGCTGTACTGGCAGGGCCGGGGGCACACCGTCCAGGTCGTGCTGGATACCTGGAGGAGCGGCGGGCGCTGGTGGCTGGACGAGCCGACCCGCGAGTGCTACCTGGTCCAGGCGGGGCCACTCGTCGCCGAGTTGCACCACGAGGACGTGCCGGGCGGCCGCTGGTGGCTGGCGAGGGTGCAGGACTGAGATGACCCGCTCCCTGCCCGCGCTGCTGACCTGCCAGAGCTATTTCTCGGAGGGGCGCAGCACCACGAGTCCTAAGCGGCTGGTGCAGGAGGCCGCCGCTCACGGCTTTGGAACCGTGGGACTGGCGGACTGGTGCTCGGTGGCGGGTGCCGTCGAGTTGTGCGAGGCCGCCCGGGAAACTGGAATCCGCGCCGTGACCGGCGTGACGCTGCCGGTGCTGTTCCCCGCGCCGCCCCGTTCCCCGCACGCGACCGAGGCCTTCCCACTGGTGCTGCTCGCAAAAAGCCGGGAGGGTTACGCGTTGCTGTGCGAGCTGATCACGCACGTGAACCTCCAGAGTCCGGAGGGCGTGCCGCTGACGGTCCTGCAAGCCGTGGCGGCCAGGGGGCGGGATCACCTGATCTGCCTGACGGGCGGACGCGCCGGGTTCCCCAACGTGCTCGGCGAGCACCAGGAGATCGCGCGGGCGGCCGGGTACCTCCGGACCCTGCGGAGCCTGTTCCCCTTCGATTTGTACGTGCAGCTCTTCCACGGCTCGGCGCCGAACGAGCGCCGTCGCCTGGACTACCTGCGCGGCCTGGCCCGTGACCTGGAACTCCCGACCGTAGCCGCTCCGGAGGTCTGTATGGCGGCCCCCGAGGATTACCCCCTGCTCGACGCCCTCACCTGCGCCCGGCTGGGCATCGACGTGCAGACGCCCCACGTTGAAAGGCCCAGAAACGACGCGCGTCATACCGGCACGCCGGACGGCTGGGCAAGACTGTTGCCCTTCCCGGACGCGTTACTCAACGCGCAGAAGCTGGCAGAGGCTTGCACCCTGGATCTGCTGCCTGAACGCCTGCACTCTCCGGAACCTCGCCTGAAGCCCTTCCAGACGCCGCAGGATGCGCTGGAGGAACGGGCTTTCGCGGCGCTGGGTCAGAAGTACCTCCCCGATCAGCTGGTGGCGGCCGACACGCGCCTGCGGCAGGAGCTGGCGACCGTCCGCAGCCTGGGTATGGCAGGCTTCTTCTTAACGGCTTGTGAGGTCACGGATTACTGCCGCGAGCACGGCATCCTCGCCGCCGGACGGGGGAGTGCCGCAGGCTCGGTGCTCTGCTACCTGCTGGGCATCACCCTCTCGGACCCGATCAAGCACAACCTGCTGTTCGAGCGCTTCCTGCACACGGGGCGGAACGTCATGCCGGACGTGGACATCGATATCGCCTCCAGTCGCCGAGATCAGGTGCTGGCCTGGGTCGAGCAGCGCTGGGGAGAGGACGGCACCGGGGAAGCGATGGTCGCCAACCGCATCACCTACCGCTTGCCCAGTGCGGTACAGGACCTGGGGCGGGCGCTGGGGCTGCCTCCAGAGCTGCGCGACCGGCTCAGCCGTGCCCTGGGCCGGGACTACCGCCATCACCGGCCCCACCGAGCGAGGGAAGCGGAGATGGTGTTCAGCGAGGTTCTGGGCGAAGCACCTGTGAGGGAGGCCTTGCTCAAACTCCTGGAGCGCATCGAACCGGGCTTTGTCAGGCACTTAGCGCCGCATTCCGGTGGGGTGGTGCTGAGCGCATCGACGCTGACCTCGCATAGCCCCTTGACCCGCAGTTCGGGCGGCATCCGCATGCTGACGTTCGACAAAGACGACGTCGAGCGCTTGGGCCTGATCAAGCTCGACCTGCTGGGCCTGCGAATGCTCGCGGCGCTGGAGCGGGCCAGGGAAGAGGTGCTGCGCCTCACCGGGGAGTGGGTGGAGTACGGCGACTTGCCCGACGATCCAGCGGTCTGGCAGCGTATCTCCAGCGGGGACACGATGGCGCTGTTCCAGATCGAAAGCCCCGCTCAAATCCAGATGACCGCGCGGCTCCAGCCCCAGACCATGACCCAGCTCGCGCACCAGATCGCCCTGGTGCGTCCTGGCCCGATCCAGAGCGGCACGGTGCATCCCTATGTGCGGCGGGCCAGGGGAGAGGAGCCGGTGCCCGAATTGCCCGAACCTCTCCGAACCATCCTCGCTCCTACCCACGGCACCCTGATGTTCCAGGAGCAGGTCCTCAAGCTGGCCGTCCACTATGCGGGCTACAGCTGGCCGGACGCCGACCGCTTCCGCAGCCGGTTGAACAAGAGTGAGCACGAGGTCGAACGGGAGCAGCTGCGCGACCTGTTCGTGGCGGGGGCGGCATTGACCTGTGGGGCGTTCCCCGACGAGGCCACTGAGGTGTTCGAGATGTGCGCGGCGTTTCGCGGGTATGGCTTTGCCGAAAGCCATGCCCATGCGTTTGCTCAGCATTCCTACGCCTCGGCCTGGATGCGGCACCACCACCCCGCCGCGTTCCTGGCTGGCGTGTTGACGGAGGCGCCCGGCATGTGGCCTGCCAGCACCATCAGCCACGAGGCCAGACGCTGGGGGGTGGACCTGTTGCCTGCCTGCATCAACCGGAGCGGGATCAGTTACCGCGCGGAAACGGCGCAAGTTGTCCGTGTCCCGCTGACGGCCGTCGAGGGCCTGAGCCTGGACGCTGCCCGCGGAATCGTGCAGGAGCGCTTGACCGGGGGCAAGTTCCTCTCGGTCGAGGACTTTTATGACCGGGCGGAGGTCAAGCGGGACGTGCTCGAAGCGCTGGTGAAGGCGGGGGCGTTCGACCGCACAGATCGCCTGAAAAACCGGCGGGAAGCGCTCTACGTGCTGCACACCGTCGCGCACGCCCGCCCACCAGGAACACGGGGGCTGCTGACCCCGGCCACGGCGGCACCGGAGCTTCCGGATCTCTCGCCGGACGAGATCATGGCGCTCGATCTCCAGACCAAAGGGATCAGTGTGACAGGCAGGCATCCGCTGGACGCGCACCAGGCACGGCTGCGGGACGTGGGGTGTGTTCCCCTGGCAACCCTACGGCACGGGCAGGAAGCCTGGACGGCGGGGCTGATCGTGGCGAGGCAGCGACCCCCGACAGCGAAAGGCTTTGCGTTTTTCGTGCTGGAGGACGGCTCAGGCCGAGTGCAGGCGATCATCTCCCCGGACCTCTGGGAGGCGCACCGGGTCCTGTTGCGGGACGCGCGCGCCCTGATCGTGCAGGGAGAGGTCACGGCTCGGGGGCGGGCCGTGACCCTCAAGGTCCGGCGGCTGAGCGAACTGCCACTTCAGGGGCAGGCACCGTCGCAGGCAGCCGATTGACGGTCAGGAGTGATCAAATTCTGCTCCGGGCCAGCGGTACGGCGGACGCAACGGCCAGGGCCACCGTAAGCAACACTTTTCGCATAGCTCCTTCACTCTCACACAAGCAAGGCCGCCCGGTGACAGTGGTACGGCCCTGGCTTAGGTTCTGGTGGCCGAATTGACGGGTTGAACCATCGGGGGAGCCGTCAAGCACAACCGTCCTGACGTCCCCTCATGCTCGTTCGGGCTACCCTGCGGCGGGCTCCTCCTCTTGGAAGACAGGCCTGCCCATCTGACAGCAGGGGAGAGGAGCCCTGGAAAGAACCATTCTCAGTCCATGCTGGGAAGCATGCGCACCGTGTGTCTTTCCCTACTGCTCCTCGCCCTGGCAGGCCCCGCCCAGGCCGTGGCCACACCCACGCTCCGCCTCGTCGCCGTCGGGCAGACCCTGAATTGGGCGCCGGGCGATCAAAGCCTGACCCTGAAGGTCCGGGAACGCGGCGCCGTTACCCTGACAGTGGACCATCCCGGCTTCGACCCCACCGGGTACGCCACGCGCCAAGGGGTGGGCGGCGACGAACAGTACCGGCCCGGCGCGGTCACCACCACCTACCAGCTCGTGGACGCGACCGGGCAGGTTCTCCTGCGGCGCGACTACGCGACCGGGCAGGGGTCGCCGCAGGCGCTCTTCTCCGGCACGCTGGAACCTGGTCCGTACCGACTGACCGTGTCGGTCAGCGGGGCGGCCAAGCGTGCGGTCGGCCTGAGCGTGACCGGCCCGGTCGAGGTCAGCGCCACGACCATCAACCACACCGTGAGGGGGCGCCAGTGGACGCCGGTGAATGCCGTTCGTCTGGGGGGGCGGACCACGCTGCGGCTCTACAACGGGGACAGCGCCCGGGAGCTGGAGTTGCGCCTCCGCTCCGGGAACGGGCAGACCGTGCCGCTTCCCAGCGGCGTACGCGGCCGCTGGACCCAGGTCCCGCTCGCTGCCGGGACAGGCGTGATCGAAGCGCGTCAGGGGCCGGGAGCCAGGCAGTGGAGCAAATCCTTCGCGCTGTCCCTGACGGGTGAGCAGGCCCAGGCCATGCCCCAGGTTCTGCAAGCCTGGACAGCCTCCGCGCCGCGACAGGTGGCGCAAGGAACGCCCGCGCGCACCCAGGTCGTCGAGATCCAGGACGTGCGCGCTCCGGCCCGCGAGGTGCTGGTGCGCGACGTCACACCGGCCAGCCCTCCGGCGCAGGCGGCCTCCAGCTCGCCGTTGATCGGCCCGGTACAAGCGGGCACGCTGGCTCCCCCGGTGGGCCAGAGCAGGGGCACCGTCACGACGGGCGTTCCGGTCAGCCCCACGGCCGTGGACAGCCATTTGCCAAAGACGGTCACGCTCCATCTGGCCGCGCAGGACCCCTCCCGCTTCAGGTATGACCTGTGGCCCGCTCAGATTTCTGGCCTCCGCCTGCCGTAGAAGACTGCCCTTTCGTTGGACCTTGATCCTAGGACTGGTGCTGGGCACGGTGGCGGCTGCCGCAGGTGACAGCTTCGGTGGAACGCGAGGTGGACAGGCACAGACTTCCGGTCTGGGCTCTGAAGTCATGAGGTCATGGGTCCCGCCCGCATTCATAGGTTGATGCGGATTGATGTTCATTATAGGGTGGGGCATGAACGCGGTCGACCTCCCCCTGCTGGGTGAGCCACCGGAACCCCAGTCCCTGCAGGCGACCGAGGTGGTGCGCCACACCCTCAGCCTGCCCAGGGGCGTCTCGGAGTACTTCGCGGCGCAGGGGCGGCCGCTGGGGCTGAGCGGCGCGTCCATGATGGCGCTCGTGCTCAGCCGCCTGACCCACCAACTCGCCCTGCCCACGGCGCCGCTGCAAAACACGCACCGGCGCCTGCTCGCGTTGCTGTCCTGGCACGGCGCGGGACCCGCCGACCTGGACCGGCTGCTGCCACCCTCGGCACGAACAGTTCCCCTGCCCTGGGCGACGCTCGCGAGCAACGAGGCGGCCCTGGAGCTGCTACAAAGGAACGTGCCCGCTTCCGGCACGGCCGCCTCCACCACGCTGCTGCACCATATCGCGGGGGAGTGGCAGGTCGATCCCGACTGGCTTCTCGGCGTCCAGCCCCGTCCCGGCCGCAAGGTCGGCTTTCTGACGGGCGGAACCGCATCGCCGGAGCATCTCGCGGACCAGGTGGTGGAACGGGCCATCCAGCATGGCGACCTGGAACTGGCCCTGCTGACCCATACCCCTGGAGAGGAGCTGACCACCCCACCCCCCAGGCTCCTGTTGCTGGCTGCCCGCTTTGGGGATTCTGTGGAGTTGCCCCGCCACCAGGTGCTCGCCCTCGTCGATGTCGCTGACCGTTCTCAGCTCGGCGCCCTGCGCGAGCTGGCCCGGCGCGTCGCCGCGAGCCACCCCGGCGTGCAAGTCACGGGCGAGCAGGTCGCCCCCGACGACTTCCAGGTGCTGATTACCGGACGGCGCCACATCGCTGAGGTCCGCCACCAAGCATCTCCCACCCGCTGGCCCACCGAGGAACTTCTCGAGCTTCATCCGCCGGGAGCCGCCGACGGACGACCCCCTCCCAGGAGACCCTGATGATCGATCCCGCCGATCCCTTCACCGCCTACCGTGAGGCGGTGGCCACCATGAAAGTGCCTCTGCTGGACAGCCCCCTGCATCGCGTAATTAGCGGCCTGACCGTCGAGGCTCCCTCACGCCACAGCCAAGTGCGGCTGCATGTCACCTTGCAGGGCACCCTCCCGGTGGCCGCTCTGCTCGGCGACGAGACGTTCCGGAGCCTGCTAGCCCCCATGCTGACTCCGGAGGACCTGGAGCGGGCCCAGGTGCAGTTCGAGCACGTCGACCTGGCCACGCTGAAGTACAGCACCCGCGTGACCGGCGTCGATGTCGGCGCGGCGGCCCTGCTGGAGGCTGTGATGCGGGAGTATGTGCAGGCCCTGCGCTACCGGGGTGAAGTGCAGGCCGGTCTGCACCTACGGGTGGAATACACGGAAGGGGAGATCGCGGCCAGCAGCAGCCTCAACCCCCAGTGGCGTGAGCCGGTCATCACGGCCCACGGTGCCGTGTCCCTGTCCCGCCCGGAAACCAGGTTCACGCCGCAAGCCCCCGGCGGCAGTGAGCCGCCCCCCTTCTGATGGCCGCCCCGAAAGGACGTGGGCGGACTGGTCCCGCGCCCACCCCCTCCCCGGACAAAACCACGTCCTCCGTACACTTCCCGCATGGTGACGGGAGGGAAGCGGACATGCTGAGGGGGCACGACGAGAAGAACGTCGCGTCCCTGATTTTCGTTCCAACTCAGGAACGCCTGCCCGGGGACATGTTGCGGCTCGAACGGATCGTGTTCCGCCCCAGCGGGCAGCCCGCCCGGATCGTCTGCGTCGGCGTGGCGGAGATCGGGCTCGCCCGCGGCAGCGACAACGATCTCCTGGTCGCCCTGATCAACACCTACATCGAGGCGGGGTGCCCGGCGGACGGGGTCATCACCACCACGGCGTACGCGCTGCTCAAGCTGGCCGGCCTGGACACCGGCGGTCAGCACTACCAGGCGCTGGGGCAGGGCCTGGAGAGGATGCTGCACACCACCTACCACGTGACGGACGGGTGGTTCGACGTGCGGGAGAAGCGGTATACCACCGTGTCCTTTCGCATCATCGACAACCTGAGCCGCACCCACGGCGAGCCCGAAAAAGGCCGCATCCGACTCGACCGTCGCTCGGCGTTGCGGATCCGGCTGAACGAGGAGATCACCAAGAGTATCAACGCCGGGTACATCAAGCCGCTGAACCTCACGGTCTACCAGCATCTGCCCTCGGTCGGGTCGCGGGCGCTCTACCGCCTGCTGGATGTGTACCTCGACGAGGCCGCACAGCGGGGCGACTCGAAACCGTACCGGGTGGTCGTCCCGATGATGGCCCTGGCGGAAAGCTGCGGCCTGCTGGGGCGCCGGACCGACCATGTGCGCAAGTCGCTGGAGAGCATGCACGCCCCCCTCCTGGGCATCGGGTACCTGGGGGGGGTGGACTTCATCGGGCGGGGCAGCAAGACCACCGTGCAGTACACCTACGGTGAGGCCAGTTCTCCCATCAACCCGGAGCACGTGGCGCGGCTGACCCGGTACGGGGTGCACCGCGGTGTGGCCGAGAAGTACGTCCGCAACCTGGGTGACGACGTGCTTCCGGTGGTGGAGAAGTTCGAGGAGCGTCGGCGAACAGGGGAGAAGATCAACAACGAGGGCGGGTACCTCTCCAAACTGCTGAAGGAGGCCGCCTCCATCGTCGAGGAGGCCCGGGTCGGGGCCCTGAGGGCGCAGGAGGTGCAGCGCACCCGCAAGGCCGCCCAGGGGGCTCAGGGCAAGGCGGAGGCCGAGCAACACCAGCTCTTCGAGGCCCAGCGCCGGAGCGTCCTGGAAGCCGATCCGGAGGAGGCCCTGGAGTTCGTGCTGTCTCCCTTCAAGGCCAAGCAGCTCGAGCGCCGGGGGCTCAGCTTGCAGGAACTGGATCAGGTGCGGTCTCGGGTCCTGGAGGGTAGGGTCACCGCCCCCGAGCTGGACGCCGCGGTGAACCGGGCCCTGATGTCGCCCGAAGGCCTGGAGGCGCTTCGGCAGCTGCTGTGAGGCGGACCGGGCCCGGGGCAGAGCGCGACATGCCTCTGCCTCTTCTGGTTTGCCTCCCTCGCTGTCCGTCCTGTGTTCCCCACCGGAAGCTGGTGGAACCACCCTGTTCTCTGCGGCGACAGACGCGCTGAAACCCTGGAGACCGGAGTATCGGGTAACTTCGGGAGTTTGACGGCCCCAGCTCTCGGGTAACTTCGGGAAGATCCCCGGTTTTTGCCCTCCAGAACGTCAAGCGGGTCCTCCAATGGTCGCTTTCGGGTAACTTCGGGAGTTCAGGTAACGGACTATCGGGTAATTTCGGGGGTTTGGGAACCGGACCATCGGGTAACTTCGGGGAAAGCTATCGGGTAACTTCGGGGGTTTGGGAACCGGACCATCGGGTAACTTCGGGGGAAACCATCGGGTAACTTCGGGGAAACTATCGGGTAACTTCGGGGGAAAACCCAAAAAAAGCTGTTCTGGCGGGCAAAAAAGCCGTCCCTATGATGATGTCATCAATCTTTTTAAGATCTTCCAAAAAAGAAAAAACATCAATCAGCAGAGCCGGTTTGTTCAGGATAAGGATCACCGCAAGCGCTCAGCAAGGAGTCGTCCTGATCAACCTGATGTGGTCGCCGTCTCCCCGGTCCACCTCACCGCGCTGGTGCCCGTCCGCACAAAAGACTGGCATAGCTCCTGAATCTGCTTGCCCCTCGTCATAGGTCCGCCTGCCTGGGTCTGCCCCTGCTCCCGGTCTCCCCGGCAGCCTGACAGCCCACGCGAGGTTCCTCTACTTCGTGTTCACGTGTGAACATCCATTCAGGTATAGTGCGGGCATGACCTCCCCGGACCGGAGCACGCCGCGCTCCCACCTCGAATACTTCGTGGACGGGATGGACTGCGCGAGCTGCGTCCAGAACGTCGAACGCATGATCGAACGCCTGCCTGGCGCAGGCGGCGTGAAAACCAGTTTCAACCGGCAGACCCTCGCCCTGGAACTGGACGAGGCCCAGACGCCCCGGACGAGGCTGGAGGAAAACCTGCGGGCCCTGGGGTACGCGCCCAGCCCCCTGCGGCAGGCGGCCGCTCCCCCTGCGGCTGCCCCGGCCCAGCTCGACTATTTCGTGGAGGGGATGGACTGCGCGAGCTGCGTTCAGACGGTCGAACGGATGGTCGCCACCTTGCCGGGGACCGGGGACGTCAAGACCAGCTTCAACAAGCAGACCCTGGCCCTCTCGCTCGACGAGGCACAGACCCCCCGGACCCTCCTGGAAGGCCACCTCCAGGCGCTGGGGTACACCCCCTCGCTGCTGGGCGGGGTGCCCGCACCCGGCCCGGGCCCGGCCCACGACCACACTGACCCCGTGGGGCCCAGCCATGTTCATGACACCCCGAAGCCGGGCCAGCCCTGGTACGCGACCGGGCAGGGCAAGCTCGTCGTGACCTCCGGCGTGCTGCTCATCCTGGCCTGGGTGCTGAGCTTCACTCTCCCTCCGTTCGCCACCTGGGGCTTTATCGCCGCGACCCTGCTGGGGGTATGGCCACTGGCGAAGAAGGCACTTGCCAGTGCGCGCTTCGGCGACCCCTTCAGCATCAACATGCTGGTGAGCCTGGCGGCCATCGGCGCCGTCCTGATCGGGGAGGCGGCGGAGGGCGCAGTCGTCGTCTTTTTCTTCGCGGTCGGGGAACTGCTCGAAGGCATCGCCGCTGGGCGGGCCCGTGCGGGCATTCAGGCGTTGGCAGCCCTGGCGCCCAAGACCGCCCTGCTGGTCGAGGGTGGGGAAAGGCGCGAGGTTCCCGCCGACGCCCTCGCGGTCGGGCAGACGGTCCAGGTCAATCCCGGCGCCCGCGTTCCTGCGGACGGCACCATTCTCACCGGCACCTCCAGTCTCGACGACAGTCCCGTCACCGGCGAGAGCGTCCCCGTCGTGAAAAGCGCCGGGAACACGGTGTACGCGGGCAGCATCAACACCGACGGCGTGCTCACCGTGCGGGTGGACAAGGCCGCCTCAGACAACACCATCGCCCGGATCATCCACCTGGTCGAGGAGGCCGAAGGCAGCAAGGCCCCGACGGCGCGCTTTATCGACCGGTTCAGCCGGTACTACACCCCCGGCGTGGTCGCGGTGTCCGCCCTGGTGGCGCTGGTCCCGCCGCTGTTCTTCGGAGCCGAGTGGTCCCCCTGGCTTTACAAGGGCATCAGCCTCCTGCTGATCGGCTGCCCCTGCGCCCTGGTCCTGAGCGTTCCGGCTGCAATCACCAGCGGCATCAGCGCCGGAACCCGCCGGGGTCTGCTGATCAAGGGCGGCGCGGCGCTGGAGAGCATCGGCAGCGTGAAGACCATCGCGTTTGACAAGACTGGGACCTTGACGGCCGGGAAGCCGCGCGTGACCGATGTGGTGGGGCAGGACCGCAACGAGGTGCTGCGCCTCGCCGCCGCGGTGGAATCGGGCAGCAGCCATCCGCTGGCGAAGGCCATCACGGACGCCGCGAAGCAGGCGAACCTGACCCTGCCCGCCGCCGAGAACGCTCAGGCCATCCCCGGCAAGGCCGTCACCGCCACCGTGGAGGGCCGAACGTTGAGTGTCAGCTCCCCTCGGCACGCGGCAACCCTCGCCGCCCTCTCCCCTGAACTGGGCGCGAGCATCGAGGCTTTCGAGAAACAGGGACGTACCGCCGTGGTGCTGCTGGACGGTCAGGCGCCCCTGGGGGTGATCGCCATCCGGGACGAGCCGCGTGCCGACGCCCGGGAGGCGGTCGCTCAGCTCCATGCTCTCGGCGTGAACACGGTGATGCTCACCGGAGACAACGCCCGCACGGGCCGGGCGATCGCCGGGGACCTGGGCATGGACGTGCAGGCGGAGCTGCTGCCCGAGGACAAGCTGCGGGTCATCGCGGACCTGAAGGCGCGGGGCGGCGTGGCGATGGTGGGCGACGGGATCAATGATGCTCCCGCCCTGGCCCAGAGTGACGTGGGCATCGCGATGGGCGGTGGCACCGATGTGGCGCTGGAGACGGCGGACGCAGCCCTGCTGCAGGAGCGGGTCATGGGCGTGACCGACCTCGTCCGCCTCTCGCGGGCGACGATGGGAAACATCAAGGTCAACATCGCCTTCGCGCTGGGGCTCAAGGCCATCTTCCTGGTGACCACCCTGCTGGGGTATACCAACCTGTGGATGGCGATCCTGGCCGACACGGGAGCGACGGCCCTGGTGACGGCCAATGCCCTGCGCCTGCTGCGCTGGAAGGGCAGCGCTGCTCCCCGCACGGTCACGCCCGCCCCGACCCCCAGCCGGGCCTGAGCTGTGGCAGAAATCATGCTCTCCACCGTCCCGAACGGCCAGGCTCTCCGGCGGCTCCTGACCCAGCGCAGCGCCACTGTCACGACGAAGAACGTGCGGGGGGATCCGGAGGCCCTGGCCGAGAAGCAGGCCCAAGCAGATGTCCGCACCGCCCCGGTCACGTTGATCGGTGAGCAGGCCTGTTCAGGCTCCTTCGACGGGCCGCGTCCCCGGATGCTCGCCGCTCGGCCAGCGGTGCGTCCTTGAGTTCCTGCCTCCTGACCCTGCCGCGGCTCGGCGTGCCGCTCTCCAGGGGGGCCTGGTGAGGCGGCGTCTCTGGCCCCTGGCGGCGTTGATCGGTCTGCTGGCGCTCGAGAGTCTGCTCAAGGCCTGGGCCGTCCAGCACCTGACGCCCGGCGTGGACCGCCCCCTGTTGCCCGGCCTGCTGCACCTGGATTTCACGCTCAATCCTGGGATGGCCTGGGGGATGCTCGGCACCTTCACGGCTCCTCTGGCGATCCTGCGCCTCACGGTGGGCCTGGTCATCGTGGCCGCCCTGCTCTCCGGCCGCCTGCCCCCTGACCGCCGGTGGCCGCTGGCGCTGATCGCGGCGGGTGCCCTCGGCAACGCCGTGGATGGCCTGGCACGGGGGGCGGTGGTCGACTACCTCACCTCACCGGTGCTGGACGCCGTCTCCAGGGCGCTGAGTGGTGGGCGCTTCCCGGTCTTCAACCTGTCGGACGTGCTGGTGTGCAGCGGTACCCTCTGGCTGCTGCTGCACGCCTGGCGGACGGAACGCCGGTCTGGACATTCGGCCTCTGCCGCGCGTGCTACCTCCAAGGAGAACCCATGAAACGACTGATCCTGCTGACCCTGCCCGCCTTGCTCGCCGCCTGCACCCAGGGGGGTGACATCGAGGGCGTCAAGACCTTCAAGAACGAGGGCGGCGCCCACCAGCCGGGGCGCGTGGCGTACGAACAAAGCCCCCCGGCCGGTGGTCCCCACAATCCTGCCTGGCAGAACTGCGGGGTGTATGACCGGCCGCTGTACGACGAGTACGCCGTCCATAGCCTGGAACACGGCGCGGTGTGGCTCAGCTACAAGCAGGACCTGCCCACCAGCCAGGTGCTGCAACTCAAGGAGGTGGTGGCCGGGCGGACGTACACGCTGCTCTCTCCGCATGAGACCCAGACTGCACCCTTGGTCCTGACCGCCTGGAACGCGCAACTGGAAGTGCAGGACGTCACGGACCCGCGGGTGCAGAAGTTCCTCCAGAAGTACGAGCAGGGCGGGGAAGCCCCGGAGATCGGTGCTTCATGCAGCGGCGCCTACAGCGGCACGGTCTGAGTAGGGTGGCGGCGGGAGCCAGCCTGGCCGCCGCGGTCCTGCTCGGGGGAACGCTGGCGGCCCTCTGGCCCGACACGCCGGGTGAGGCCAGCGCGGAGGTCACCTTCGCCCGCGACATGAGCGCGCACCATGCTCAGGCTGTCGATATGAGCGTCACCCTGTTTCAGCGGGCGGCGGACCCGGCCGTCAAGCTGATCGCCCAGGACATCCTGCTCACGCAGCAGGCCCAGATCGGGCAAATGAGCGGCTGGCTGATGGCCTGGGGGCGGCCGCTGGCGGGCCGGGAGGCCCCGATGGCGGGCATGGACCGCCAGGCGATGGGGTTGGCTTCCGAGCAGGAGGCACGGGAGCTGGCCTACCTGCCCGTAAAGGAAACCGAGACCCGCTACCTCACCTTGATGCGCCGCCACCACCAGGGGGGCGTGGACATGGCGAAGTTGGCCCTGAACACCGTCAAGCGGCCGGAAGTGCGCGCGTTTGCGCAGCGGGTGGTGACGGCGCAGACCTCGGAGATCGGGGCCATTGATGCCTTGCTGGCCGCCCGGGGCGCGAACCCGCCGTCCGCTCAGTCCGAGCCGGAGATGGACGGGATGCACCATGAGTGAGCACAACCACAGCCACGGCGAGAATGCGAACGCCCGGCAACTGGGGATCGCGTTGGCCCTGACCGGCAGCTTCCTGATTGTCGAGGTCATCTACGGCTTCCTCTCCGGGAGCCTGGCGCTGCTCTCGGACGCCGGGCACATGCTCACGGACGTGATGGCGCTGGCCCTCTCCCTGTTTGCCATCCGCATCGGGCAGCGGGCGGCCGACCGCCGCCGCACCTTCGGCTACCGCCGCGCGGAGATCCTGGCCGCCGCCGTGAATGCCGGGGCGCTCTTTGCCATCGGCCTGTACATCCTCTTCGAGGCCTACCAGAGGCTGCGCGAGCCGGTCGACGTGCAGACCACGCCCATGCTGAGCGTGGCGGTGCTGGGCCTGCTGGTGAACGTGATCAGCGCCCGCGTCCTGGTGGGGGGCAGCGGAAGCAGCCTGAACATGAAGTCGGCGTACCTGGAGGTCATGGGCGACCTGCTGGGCTCGGTGGCCGTCATCGCCGGGGCCCTGATCATCCGCTTCACGGGGCTGACCTGGGTGGACCCGGTGCTGGGCGCGTTGATCGGGCTGTGGGTATTGCCGCGCACCTGGACGCTGCTGAAAGCCAGCGTGAACGTGCTGATGGAGGGCGTGCCGGAGGGAGTCGACCTGGACGCCCTGCGCGCGGAGTTGGCCGCGCTGCCGGGCGTGACGGAGGTGCACGACCTGCACGTCTGGAGCGTGACCAGCGGGGAGCATACCCTCACCGCACACCTGGTGGCGGCGGCGCCCGGAGGCGCCCTTCTCGCGCAGGTCCACCAGGTGGCCGAACGGTACGGCCTGGAGCACAGCACCGTGCAACTTGAACCGCCGGGCACCCATGCCGGGCAGGAAGGACACCTGCATCCATGAATGACGCTTCCCTGCCCACCTCCCCGTCCGCGCGGCGCCCCGTGTGGACCTCGGTGCTGTGGGCCATCCTGGCCGTCGGCCTGGTCCTCGGCGGGGCGTGGGCCTACGCCCGGATCAAAAGCCCCTACCCGTTCTACGGCACGGTGTTCAATGTAGAAACCACCTCCCCCGGATTGACCGGCACCGGGGAGGACGGCCAGCCGTTCGCCCTGAGTGCCCTGCGCGGGCAGACGGTGGCCGTGTTTTTCGGCTTCCTGCACTGTCCGAACATCTGTCCGACCACCCTGGCCGCTCTGGAGCAGGTCCGGCAGACGCTTCCGGAGAAGGATCGGGCCAAGTTCCGCACGGTGCTCGTGACCCTCGATCCCGCGCGGGACGACGTCGACAAGCTGCGCGAGTACGTCAGGTTCTTCAGCCCTTCGGCCAAAGGCGTCTTTATCCCGGAGCCTGCGCTGGCGGACACCGCCGCCGCCTGGGGTGTGGGATACCAGAAATCAGACGTGAAGAACGCGGCGACCTACCAGGTCGACCACACCACCGGGGTGTACCTGGTCGACCGCGAGGGGCGGCGGCGGGTGGTCTGGGACTCGACGCAACTCACGCGGGTCGACCGGGTGGCGGCGGACGTGCGGGAGGTGATGCGGTGACGGTCCTGGGCGCCCCGCTGCGCTATGGTCAGGACATGAGAACCGCTTCTCAAGACGACGTGTGCGAGATTCCCTGCGTCCACCCTGAGGCGGTCGCCCGTGTGCGCGCCGCCTTGCCTGACACGGGAGGGGTGGAGGACGCCACCGCGCTGCTCAAAGTCATCGCGGATCCGACCCGCTTCCGTATCCTGACCGCTCTGAACGTGGAGGAGCTGTGCGTGTGCGACCTGGCGGCGGTGGTGGGCATCAGCGAGAGCGCGGTGAGCCACCAGTTGCGCCTGCTGCGCGCCCACCGGCTGGTCACCTTCCGCAAGGAGGGGCGCATCGCCTACTACCGCCTGCTCGACCAGCACATCAATGGGCTCATCGATAGCGCGGTGGATCACGTGCGCGAATGAGGTCTGCCCGGGTCGCGCTCGCCGGGCCGCCCAGCCGGGGCGGCGGGTCGTTCGTGAGCGGGCGCCGCTGGCAGGGTGGCCTGTGACGCACGTCCTCCCCCGGGCCCTGGTCACTGAGCACGCCGGGAGCGCTCCAGAAACCCATGACCCACAGGCACAGGACGCCTGACCGGGCAGTGCCGGAGCACCTTCCCGCGGGAGCAGGTCCGCCCCCTTGGCTACCGGCTGAAAAGGATCATCTGGCCGCCGGTCCCCGGCAACGCGGGCTCGGTCCACCTCTGGCCGGTGTCCTGCTGTGCTTGCTGGCCGGTGTGGGGCTGGCTTTCACCTTTCCGCCCTCGCCGTTGGGTTGGCTCGCGCCTGTGCCCCTGGCCTGGCTGTTCCGGGCCGCGTCGACGCGGCCGCCGGGCCAGGCCTTCACGCTGACCTTCGCCTTCGCTGCTGGTTTTTTCGGCGCGCTGCTGCTGTGGCTGCCGGGCAGCCTGACCCCCCTGTTCGGGCCCGGTGTGGGGGCGCTGTATCCGGCCCTGGTGGGGGGGCTGGCCCTCCTGTGGGCCGGGACGGTGGCCCTCACCCGCCAGGTACTGGGTCCGGCCACCCTCTGGGCCCTGCCGTTTGCCTGGGTGCTGCTGGACACCGCGCGTGGCCTGGGTCCCTTTGGGTTTACATGGGGCAGTCTGGGATATGCCTTCGCCTCCACCCCGCTCGTCCAGCTCGCCGACCTGGGCGGCCTCTCGCTGGTGGGGCTGCTCGTGACGCTCACGGCGGCGGCCCTGGCGGACCGGCGCCCACGCGTCCTGCTGGGCGTGGCGGCGCTGCTGCTCCTGGGCGCCCTGTACGGACTCACCCGGCCGCCGGACGCGCCGGGCACCCAGTGGGCCCTGCTGGTGCAGGGCAACGTCGATCCACGGGCCAAGGTCCAGGGGCGCACGGCGGACGAGCTTGGGCGCTATCTGGACCTGACGCGGGCGGGCCTGGCGGCGGATCCGGCGCAGTTGGTGGTGTGGCCCGAGACAGCTGCCCCAGCCGCGCCCACCTCCCCGGAGCTGGCCCGCGCGCTGACGGCCCTGAACGTGCCGCTGCTGCTGGGCGCGCCCACCGAGCAGGGAGGGTACCGCAACAGCGTGTACGCCTTTGCGGGGGGCGAGGTCCGCGGGCGGCAGGACAAGGTGCGGTTGGTGCCGTTCGGGGAATACTTCCCGGGCCGCTCTCAGCTGGACGGTGCCTACCGGACGGTATTCCGCGCGCTGGGGCTGCCCGCCCTGACCGGGACGGTTCCCGGCCGCCGCCTGAGCCCGCTGCCGGTCGGGAACGTCCTGGTGGGTGCGCTGATCTGTTACGAGTCGACCTTCCCGGCCTTCGCCCGCGCTCAGGTGCGGCGCGGTGCGCGGGTCCTGGCTGTGGTGTCGAACGACGCCTGGTTCGGGCCGTCGGTGGGCGCTGAGCAGCACTTCCAGATGGGGCGCGTGCGGGCCATCGAGACGCGCCGCTGGGTGCTGCGGGCGGGCAACGACGGGGTCACGGCGGCGGTCGCGCCCTCCGGGCGGGTCACGGCCCGGCTGCCGCGGGCGGTCGCGGGGGCGCTGCCCGTCTCCTTCGCGCAGGCCGGGGCCATCACGCCGTATGTCCGCTGGGGGGAGTGGGTCACGGCGCTGAGTGCGCTGGTGCTGCTTGGGCTGTGGCTCAGCGTGCGGGAAGGGTGTTTCCAGGTTTCCAAAACGCGGGAACAGGGGCCAGGCTGAAGACGACAGGCGGTGGCTTTGGGCCACCAGCAGCCGGTGTTGCCTCAGCGGCTCCTCGGGCGGGACATCTTCGACGTGCTTGCCCCGCTGGGCTTCCTCGACGTGTCCTTCACGTCGCCGCTCGGGCGGCGGCTGCGGCGGCGGGACCCGGTGATCGGGACTGACCTGCGCCGTCTGGCTCGGGCGGGCCGGTTGCGACTGACGCCGCGTGTCCAGGAGGCAAGCGGGTTCCGGCCGAACTACAGCTGGTTGGACATTCCCTTGCTGGATGACCGAGGCCATCCGGTCCACGAGGGCGGGGTGACGGGCGTGCCGGGGGTTTCCTTCCTGGGTCTGCCCTGGCAGCGCACGCGGGGATCAGCCCTGCTGGGCGGAGTCGGGCGAGACGCCGAGGTGATCGTGCGGCGGGAGACCGATCGGCTGCGCGGACGGTCGGCAGTCTGAAGAACTAGGCGGGAGGGCAAGCGGGTGCCGGGTCCGCTTCAGCATGGGCTGCGACACGGAGCAGCCCTTGGTGTATACCAATGTCGCGGAATCTCTTCTTGGGGCAACGAGACAGATCAGGTCACTGCGCGAAGGTTTCCGTTTTGCGGGACGCCTCAGGCGTAGGTCACCCAACCTCGGAAGGTGAACCCGGCATAGAACAGGCTGACCCCTGAGCACCCATCGTCCCGCAGAACGGCTTCGTCCTGCGCCGGCGTGAGATGCAAGTGCGCGTTAACCGCCGCACGGGCATTTGCTGCCTTCTGAAGCTCGACACCAGAAGACACCAGGAAGGCGGCGTAGCGTGACGGCCACATGTGTCTCGCTCGCCCTCACCCTTCGGCAGGCTGAAGTGGGCCACCACGAACGGTGCACCAGGCTTGAGGCGACGATGGACTTCGGCTACGGTCTGTCGCCGTTCTGCCTGGGTCAGAATATGCTTGGGACAGCATGTCACTATGCCCGCCCAGGGATCATTCAGGATCAGGGCATGGCGGACCTCTCTGACATGCCCATCGGTCAACTCGCTGCCTCGACCGGCGAGAGCGTCAAGGCGCTGCGCTACTGGACCGACTTCGGCCTGCTGACGGTGGAGCGCCGACCCAGCGGCTACCGGCACTACCCGCCCGAGGCCACCGACCAGGTCCGCTTCATTCGCTCCGCGCAGGCCGCCGGATTCACCCTCGACGAGATCCGCCGCATTCTTGCGGCTCGACAGGACGGCCAGAAGCCCTGCGCGCACGTCAAGGCCGATCTCGACGCGCACCTGGAAACGGTGCGGGCGCAGATCGCGCACCTCCAGGCCCTCGAAGCGCAGTTGCAGGCCAAGGTGACGTGGGCGGAGGAGCATCCCGACCTGGCCTGCGATTCCGCGGGATGCATCTACCTGGAGGACACGCCCAGGGCTTGACTCTCCCGTGGGCGGGAGACTTTAGCTTCTGAGCATGACCACCGCCCCTGATTGCTGCGCTCCGACCACACCGGTCGCGGCGACCACCTGTTCCACCTGTGGCACCACGGGCAGGGCGGTGAAACTCGTCACCCTCAAGGCCCTGCTGACCCCGGCCGCGCTCGCCACCCTCGATTCCAGCGAGGCATACCGCTTCTGCCCCGACATCGCCTGCGACGTGGTGTACTTCAGCCCCTCCCGGACTTACCGGCAGGCGGACGTGAAGGTGCCCGTCTTCCAGAAGGACGGGCGCGGCAGCACGCCCGCCTGTTACTGCTTCGGCCACACTCGGACGGACCTGGAGCAGGCCACCCGGGAGGGACGTGCCGAAGTGATCCCCCAGTCGATCCAGACGCACATCCAGGCCGGACGCTGCGGGTGCGAGGTGAACAACCCCCAGGGAAGCTGCTGCCTGGGCAACGTGAACCGCACCCTGGCCGCCCTGCGGGAGGCCAGCCATGCCTGAGACCGCGCCGGTTCACCCTCACCTGACCGCGCTATTGGACTGCCGCGAGGGCCGGGCACCGGGCACCCGAAACGGTCCTGCGCGAGTTCATTCTGTTCACGCCCACGCCGCACGTGGTGCACACGGCAGGTGGCGTCCGCATCTTCACGCGGTGCGCCCTCGACACCCTGCTCGCCGCGTGGATTCTGAACGGGAACATCGACATCGCCACTACGCCCCCCGGCGAGGCGCAGCCCCTCCACCTCACCGTCCGCGACGGGCACCTCCAGGCACCGCCCGACGCCGTGCTCGCCGTCCCCACCCAGCCTGATGTTCAAAAGGCAGAAGGTATTCACCGCAGCTTCCTTCCCTACGCGCCCGTCTGGAGGTGAAACGGTGATCGGTGCTCAGATCGGGCTGGATAGCCCTGTGTTTCACCCCGTCCCCAGCCCTTGATCGACGTGAGCGCGGGCACTGTCAGGGTGCGGAAGTGACTTGCAGCGCGCGTTGTAACGCCAAAGGTGGGAAGTCGCCTCGTTTGACCGGGAGGTCAACCGGAAAAGACTCAGCCCGATTGTCGCCTGCCTGACTCTTCCAGCGCCCGGCTGCTGCTTGGGGCCAGCAGCAAGAGCGGAGATGGCCTGGAGAGCGGGAGGAACTGTGCGGGAGCACCGCAGCGGCTCCCTCCCTTCACGTCTGCCGCTGCCACGCCCTGTGTCTACCCCACCAGAATGTCGCGTTCGACTGGGTAGTCGATGCCGTGACGCTGTTGCCGCCGCAGGTTGAAGGCCACCACAAAGGTCACCGGCCCGATGCGGCCCAGGTACATCAGGACCGTTAAGATGACCAGCCCCGGGTCGTTGATCCGGGGCGTGGTGTTCATACTCAGTCCCACTGTTGCGGCGGCGCTGACCGTCTCGAACAAGAGGTCAGTAAACCCCAGTTTGGGATTGGTGGCGAGCAGTGCGAAGAAGGCCGCGGCCACCAGCAGCGCGTAGAGCGTCGTCACTGTCCCGGCCCTCACGACGTTCTCGGACTCTATTCGGCGCCGAAAGGCGATCAACTCTCCACGTCCAGACACCATGTTCCACGCGCTGCCCACCAGGATGGCGAAGGTACTGGTCTTGATGCCGCCCCCGGTGCTGCCGCTGTTCGCGCCGATGAACATCAGGGCGATCATCAGAAACAGAGTCGCGCTCGTGAGGCCGCTGATATCCACGGTAGCGAACCCACCGGAGCGGGGGGTCACGCTCTGAAAAAACGCCGCAATCAGCTTTCCTGACGGGCTCAGGGTCCCCAGCGTCCGGCTGTTGTTCCACTCCAGCGCCAGGATCAGGACGGTCCCCATGAGCAGCAGGAACCCCGTGGTCAGCAGGGTCAGCTTGCTGTAGACCAGCAGGCGGTGACGACGGCCCCGCGTCAGGTGAAGGAGGGCATTGAGCTGCACCAGGAACCCCAGGCCGCCCAGGATGATCAGGACGCTGATGGTCAGGCTGACCAGCGGGTCCTGAGCGTAGGGCACCATGCCGCCCGGCAAGACGACGAAGCCGGCATTGTTGTACGCGCTCACCGCGTGGAAGAACGCCTGGTACAGACCCTCACCCCACCCGAACTGCGGCACGAACCGGAAGGCGAGCAGCACGGTCCCCGTCGCCTGCGCGACCAGGGTGTACAGGAAAATCGTGCGGATCAGCGCCAGCACCCCGCCAGCGTCAAGGGCATTGATTTGCTGCGCAAGGTGTTGTCGTTCCCTGAAGTTCACCCGGCGGCCCGTCATCAGGGCAAACAGCGTCCCGAAGGTCAGGATGCCGAGGCCGCCGATTTGCGCGAGCAGGAGAATCGACCATTGCCCCAGCCGTGTGAACGCCTCGCCGGTGTCAGCCACGACGAGGCCTGTGATGCAGATGGCGCTGGTGGCCGTGAACAGAAGGTCGACCGTGTTCAGCGCTGCCCCAGCGGTCGTCATTCCGGGCAGGAGCAGGAGGGCCGTACCCAGCCCGATCCCTACGAAGTACACCAGAGCGATCAGTTGAGGGGGCGACAGTCGGGCAAGCAGGCGACGCCGGGAACGACCGGAAAGGTCCGATAGGCGTAGGCCACGCATAGGCACAGGCTATCCAAGATACCGTGACGGGGGCGCTGAACTCGGCAAGCTTCAAATCCGGGGAACCTTGCCTGACGCTCTTGCCATTCACGGTTACGCCGTGCAGCGCCTCCCAAGACAGGTTGAATGCCCACAGGCTGGGACCGGGCCCAGGGCCAGGCGGAACGGGCCGAAGAGACTGCTTTCTTCGGGAGCATCTCCACCACCGCAAGAATGAACACGCGCGGCTTCGTGGACGGAGACGATATTCAATAGGCCGTGGGAGAGACCCTTCAGGGATAAAACTTGAGAAGGGGAACGGCGATCAGCCGCTTTCGTCCCAACGAAAGAGTTGGTGCCGCAGGCATGGATGAAGCCTTCGACACAGACGGTAGAGGGGCGGGTACCCGTCACGGGTCAGCGAACCTCAGACCCCTCTTCCGGTGACCGCCACCCCAGCCAGTGGCTGACCAGCCAGAAGACGGCAGCGGTGGAGGCCAGGACCAGCGCCACCCAGCCCGTCCCGAGTCCACTCGCCGTTGCCCCCGCCCAGGCGTACATCAAGTTGAATGGCAGCGCGCCCAGCGTGGCTGCCAGGATGAGCTGCCGCCAGCGCAGGGAAGACGCGCCTGCCAGTACGGCCACCGTCTCGGCCAGCAGGGGCACCGGGCGCGTGACGACGATGGCGAGCGGTCCCCAGCGGCGGAGCACCGCCTCGCTGCGGGAACGTGCGCTGGGGGGTACCAGTCGGTCCAGCAGCGGCCCGCCGCGCCGACCGAGGGCAAAGGCCAGCAGCGCGGCCCCTACGCTGCCGACGAGGGAGAGCAGGGTCCCCAGGGCGACGCCGTACAGCGCCCCGTGCGCCACCATCACCACGCTGGAGGGCACAGGCAGCAGCACGTCCGTCGCGAGCAGCGCCACTCCCGCTAGGCCTGCCGCCGCACCCCCGCGGCGCAAGAAGGGCAAGGGGTCCGTCAGCAGCGGCACACCCAGCGCCTCAAAGGCGACGAACAGCACCAGGAAGACCGTGACGAGCGCGCCCACGACCGCCCAGTACCGTTTCACCGCCCATCCCGCCGCAGAAGGGCAGGCGGCACCAGCTGCCACCGGCTGTTCAAGGGTCGCAGGTCGTCGCAGGTGCTCCGCTGCGTCATGTCGCCAGCGCCAAGAGTGCAACATGGGTGGGAAGTGGTCACGGCCTTTTGCTCCTCATTTCACGGTGGTCAGGATAAGCGGTCTGCCGCTGGGCATCACGCCGGGACGGAAGGCTTAGCAAAGCGGTGTGGCTTGGCCGCGGTGGGGTGCATCAGCGGAAGTGCCGTGAGTCACCCGTCGCATCTCGTGTGCGCTCACCGGCTGGTGACCTTCCATAACGAAGGGAACGTCAACATCCTGATCCTCGGCGCCATGCACCACGCCCACGAATCAACGCGCCCCCCAGACTGGTCGTGTTCTTCCTGTCCTGGGCGTTTGCGGGGACGCCCGGCTCCTGTTCAAAACTCAACTGAAAGTTTGCTCATATGTCAGGACAACCGCCCTGTCCTGGGTGGCTAGCATGGCCCGGTGCCCCACCCCGCCCTGCCTGTTCTCAGTCTGCTTGCCCTCGTCGGTGTAGGCACCTACGCGGCGACGGAGCTGCGCTGGCGTTCACCGGCCTACTGCATCGAACGCCGTGGGCAGCTGTGGAACGGTGAGGCCGGAGTGCTTCCCACGGCTTACCGCCCGCAGTGCCCGGCGTCTGCTTCCTACCGCGCAGAGGTCCGGCGCGGCGAGACGCGGGTCGAACAGTACGTCACCTCCGGCTGGCGCCCGGACGAACTCGCGGCGCAGTTCAAAGCTCAGGGGTTTCGTGAGCTCGACGCCGAGCTGATCAACCCCGGACTGTACGAGGCCATCCTCGAGAAGGCCAGTGGCAAGGTCTATTACCTCGCCACCCGCCAGGGTGACACCACTGAGGTCACCATCAATGGTGCGCGCTAAAGGAGGACCCATGAACCACCCGCGACGCTTCCTCGCCGCGGCCCTGCTGCTCGCGTCCCTGGGGGCCTGCGCGCCCAAGCAGGACCCCGGCGGGGCCAACACCGCCCCGCCGCTGACCACCTCCACTGGCGTCCGCATTGAGGGCGCGGAACTGCGCGAGGGCCTGCCGGGCGGGGAGGACGGCGTGCTGTACCTCACCCTCACGAACACGGGCGAGACCGAGGTCAAACTGCTGGGCGGGCGCACCCCCGTCGCCCAGGAGATCGTGCCCATGCGGGACCACAGTGCGGGTGGAACCCTGGCGCCCACCCTCGCGCCTGGCGAGGAGCTGGCGTTCAAGCCGGGCGGCAATCACCTGATGCTGATGGACCTGAAGCGGCCCCCGGAGGTCGGCGAAAAGATCGACGTCACCCTGAATTTTGCGCCGGGCGGCGAGGTCACTCTGAACGTCCCGGTCAACCCGTACTGATCCAGACGCTCGTGCACGGAACAGCGGGGGAGGACAGTCCTGGCCCCGGCACAGAGCTCTTTCAGAATGAAGGCCCCGGCCACCGCCCCGGTGGAGACAGAGACCTGGGGCACCGACAACTCCCTCACGGCACTGAGACGGAAAGGCCGTGCTGAGCGAAATGCGGCCTTAACACAGCGCCGCTCCCTTGACCCCGGAGGCAACGGATATGCACCAGACCCGCCCGATGATCCTCACTGGCCTGCTCCTGGGCACCTTCGCGTTCGCGCAACAGCCCGGTCGTGTGCCCAGCCCCGCGCTCCTCAAGGGCGTCAGCCCCCAGCAGGCCCTGAAGCTCGCCAACACCTGGCGGGCCCAGGGGGGCTGCAAAGCCACGTGACCCCTGAGGCCATCCATTTCACCTTCCCGGATAGCCAGAAGAGGGCCGTCGCCCTGCCCAAAGGCCGGATGGTGGTCGCCATCTCGCCCTACATCACCCGGACCCACCCCTGCAAGACGCACTTCACCTCGGGCTGTCAGGGCGAGCTGGTTCACACTCCGGTCAAGGTGCACATCACCCGGATGGGCAAAACCGTGCTGCGAAAGACGGTGAGAACGCTCGACAATGGCTTTCTGGAGCTGTGGCTTGGCCGCGGCCAGCAGTACAACGTCACGCTGACCGCCGAGGGCAAGATCACCCGGGGAAAGTTGACTACCCTGCCGGGCAGTGACACCCGCGTCACCTCCCTCCAGCTGCGCTGAGCGCCCAGGTCCAAGTCACCCCAACCCTCTGGACGTCCGCTCATCCGTGCAATGGAGCGCCAGTCCCGTAAGCTCGCCCCATGTGGCGTTCCGTGCTCCTGTTCGTGCTGGCCGCCCTCGCCGAGATCGGGGGCGGCTACCTGGTCTGGCTGTGGTTGCGCGAGGGGCGCCCCTGGTGGGTCGGACTGGTCGGCGCCCTCGTCCTCGTCTTGTACGGTGTGCTGCCCACCCTACAACCCCAGAGTTTCGACTTCGCCCGCACCTATGCAGCTTACGGGGGCCTGTTCATCGTCTTCTCCCTGCTCTGGGGCCGGGTCGTTGAGGGACGGGTGCCCGACGTACCGAGCCTGTGGGGCGCCGCCCTCGCTTTGGTGGGCGCCCTGGTCATCGCCTACTGGCCCCGGGCATGACGGCCGTCCATCATCCTGCGGTCCAGTGACCTGGCGACCCTCAGAGCGGCACCACCAGAAGGGCGGCAAACATTCCCGTTCAGTCCGTGAAGGTCCTCCTGCGGAGGTGACCACTTTGGGTCTGCCCAGGCGGGCTGGGCTTTCCCCAGGGTCGACCTACATGGCCTTGGCGTGCGCCAGCATGTCCGCGATCAGTCGCGTCACGTGATCGTTCGCCAACCGGTAATACGCGATCCGCCCCACCTTCTTGAACGTCACCAACCCCAGTGCGCGCAGGTGGCGCAGCTGGTGGCTCATGGTCGACTCGTTGATGCCCGCGATCACCGCCAGGTCGCACACGCACAGGTCCTCCAAGGCCAGTGCGGAAAGAATGCGCAGGCGGGTAGGGTCAGACACCACCTTGGTCAGGTTGGTGGCACGCTCGATCAGCGCGTCGTCGGGCAAAGCCGCCTCCACCCGGGCCACCGCCTCCGGGTGGACGCAATGGACCTCGCAGTCGGCTACGCGGTTGGGCTTTGCATCAGGTGCGGTCGTGGTCATACTCCATTCTCCCGCAGGGCGGCCTCCAGCAAGGGGCGCTGGTCCTCGAAGGTGCCGAAGAAGCCCTGCTCGCCGATCATGGTTACCGGCGCGATGCGCACGTTCGCCCGGGCCTGCATCTCTGCCAGGGTCGCCGGGTCCTCCCGGACGTTCTTCTCGGTAAAGAGCACCCCGCGCTTGATCAGGAAGCGCTTGACCGCCTCGCACGACGAGCAGTTCGGGACGGTGTAGACGGTGACGGGCAGGGGCATGGGACACCTCGGAAAGAAAGGAGCATGGCGGGCGTGTCCGGCTCAACCCGCCGACCGGGCATGTTCCGCAGCCTCGGCCGCTTCAGAAAGGATCTCGCGGCCTCCGTTGGCCGCGATGGCCGACACGACCAGGCCGAGAATCAGGTCCGGCAGGTTCGAATCCAACCAGAGCACCAGCGCCCCCGACAGCACGATTGCCAGGTTCACGATCGAGTCGTTGCTGGTGAAGATGGCCGACGCCTTGAAGTTGACGTCCTCGCCCCTGTGGCGCTTCAAGAGGTGCAGGCAGACCAGGTTCAGCGCCGCGTTGACGGCGGCCATGGCCATCATCGCGGGGCCGACAGGCTCTTCACCACCGAAGAACCGGCGCAGCACCTCCACGAACAGCAGCACCGCGAGGCCGATCAGGAGCCAGCCGGACAGGCGGGCGGCGCGCACCTTGATGGTGGCGGCGCGGCCAACCGCGTAGAGGCTGACGCCGTAGACCGACGCATCGGCCAGGTTGTCGAGGGCCGCGCCGATCAGGGCCGTGGAGGACGCCCAGACGCCGACACCCGCGCCCGCCAGGGATTGCCCGAGGTTGATCAGGAGGACCAGCCACAGGATCCGGCGGTCAGCCGCCTGGCTGGCGTCGAGGTGGTGTGCGTCGTCGTCTGTCCGGGAGTCGCTCATGGGAGTTCACCTTTCTGAGGGCAAGCGCTGATGGTGAAGGCGCTGTGGGTTCCGAAGGTCATGCCTGTAGCGTGGAGGAGGTTCGTGCTTGTTCGTTGCTGCGCACGCGAGAGCCACGGTGGGCAACCGCTCACGCGCCGAGCTTGAAACGCAGCAGGCGCAGGGCGTTGGCGGTCATGAGCACGGTGGCACCGGTGAGCAGGACGTCGCGTCCCTTGCCCGTCTGGTACCAGGGCAGTTCCACTCGGGCAGGCCGGGGAGGGGCCGCCGGAGTGGCCACCACGTCCTCCTGCAATTCCGGCGGGCACCCGGTGGAGCCGCAGGGTCTGTTCGAGCTGTGTCCGGGGTGTCCGTGCCTCGTCCAGCGTCAGCCTCAGCGTCTGGGGAGTGATGTTGACCTCGGGCTCCCGCACGCCGGGAAGGCGGGTGACGACGCCCTGTACCTTGTGGGCGCAGTCCCTGCACTCCACGAAGGAGCGCACTGGCGTACCTGGGGCGGAGACGGCACCCATCATGCTTTATGGTATCTGTACAGTTATACAGACATCAACCGTGGTGGTGAGACCCTGGGCCGTCAGGGGTGCTCAGGCCCGACCCACGAGTCCCCAAACCACGCAGCAGCGCCGTGCCCAGCCCCAGGTACGCCAGGCTCTGCACGGGCGCGAGCAAGGGTTCGAGGTCCGCGACACCGAGCGGTTTGGTGGCGATCACGACGCCCGCGAGCACCGCCGTCACCAGGAACCAGGCACCCAAGATGGTGTTTTGCCGCAGGCGCAACAGCAGTCCTCCACTCAACGCCAGCCACACGCCGAGCAGCAGGTCCGACCCCAGGCGGAGGTGTAAGGCCAGGTCGCCGACCATCCGGCCCATCACCTGTACCGCGTCCCGGGCCTGCCCGGAGGCGTCCATGTAGCCCTGGGCCAACACAGGCGACGCGGCGGCCAGGACCAGCGGCGCGGCCAGGCCGAAGATCACCCCGCCAACACCGGCCATGGCAGCGACCCGGGAGACTCCCCCTGCTCCATGCCGGAGGCGGTCGTGCAGCGCCAACGGTGCGGGCAGCAGCGCAAAAGTGGAGAGCAGCGTCAACCACCACAGGCCGGTGTAAGCGCGGGCATGCTCGGCCACCCAAGGCAGCAGCCGCGCCTGATCGTCGAACATCTCAACGTCCAGCCCAGCCTGGGCCAGGACGCCGTACACGTACATCAGGGAGAGCAGGAACAGGGCGCCCGCCAGCAGCGCACCCGCTCCCCCCAGCCGGGCGAGCGCTGCGTCCGGCGCAGCCTCTTTCCCAGCAGGCTGAGAAGCTGGCGACGGCATCACGCGCGCTGTGTCCCGTGTCCTGCCAGGCGCGTCCGGCGCTCCTGCACCCAGGTGTTCAGCAGCAACAGCAGCACTCCCCCGACCACCCAGACGTCCGCGAGGTTGAAGATGGGAAAGTCCCTCTGGCCGAGGGTGCGGGTCACCAAGGACAGGGCAGGCGAGGCGAGCATGTCGGTCACGCGCCCATGGCTCAAGCCGTCGATGGCGTTGCCGAGGGCACCACCGGCAATCAGGCTGAGGCTGACCGCTTGAGCGGTCGGAGGCGTGCGCCACAGGAAGAAGACGATCAGGCCCAGCCCCGCCACCCCGCGCACCAGCGCGAGCGGCAGCGCCGAGCCGGAAAAGAGGCTCCACGCTGCGCCGGTGTTGTAGGTGAGGGTCAGGTCAAGGACGCCGGGGAGCCAGGACCGCACTTCACCGGGCAGTTCCGTGCGCGCCCAGCTTTTCAGGGCGAGATCAAGGACGACACACAAAGTGGTCAGGGCGAGAAGGCCGAGGGGAGGCACAGACCCTACTTTACGTGTTGAACTTGAAAGCTGTACAGCTATCCAGATATTCAGTTACATGTCTCCGAGCACGACCAGAAGGGAGCAGTGCCTGGGAGCGCGCCGCGGCACCCGGTCAGAAGTTTTCTTCCGCAGGGCCGGCCCTGCGCTGATACTCCTCCGTCCAGTCGTTGCTGAGGGAGAACTGCTGAACTTCCAGTTTGCCGAACGGGACAGTGTTCACGTCCAGCTGCACGCCGCTCCGCATGTCCAGGTTCAGCGCGTCCCGGTCAACCCACACCGTGTCCAGAATCGCGTGCTGGCTTTTGAGCGCTTCCACTTCCCGGCCGTCCCCTTCCCGGTACGGCGGACGAAAGGACGCCTGGGTGTAGGCAGGCGGCCCATACTGTAGCGTGAGCGCGGACCGCATCGTCCGGTAGACGGCCAGGATACGGTCTGCCGGGGGCGTCACCCGCAGGTCCACCGCGACCAGGCGGCCCAGCAGGTCGTACTTGAGGGTGGCCCGCGCCGGGTGCCCAGCGACGGTGCCCGCGTAGACGGCGTCCCCGTAGGCGGCCTGACGGGTGAACCGCCACCCCAGGCGTGTCAGGGTGGGGTGGGCTTCGCTGCGGTCCGCGCCCCAGTGCAGGTCCGCGAAGCGGTGGGGGATAGCCTGGGCGGGGCCCAAGGCGGCCAATAGCAGCGTAGCCGTGAGCAGGGCCAGCAGCCTTCTTCGCATGAAACCACTCTACCCACTCACGGTTGAGGTGCGGGTGCGCCGTCAGGGTGGCCCCTGGACCCGATACTTCAGTTTTGGCGAGTGGCGGGCGTCCGGTCTGCGGGCCAGCCCACGGGTCACGCGCACCCCGGACGGCACGGTCAACACCGACACGCTGACGCTGCCCTTCCGCGCCGACGCCTTTCAGTACCGCGTCACCGCCGGGGCGGGCCTGCAGGTGCGGCTGCTGTCGTTCAACACCTCCGACACGGCCCTGCGATTCCGCGACCAGGGCGCCGCAGGTCAGGCCGCCGCGTGGAACCGGGTGCTGAACGTGCCGGGCCTGTCCCAGATGATCTATCCGGACGGCGGACCCGTCTGGTGCAGCCCGACCAGTGTCAGCATGCTGCTGGGCTTCTGGAAGAACCCCGTGCGCGTCCCGGACGCCGCGAAAGCCACCTTCGATGCCGTCTACCAGGGCTTTGGAAACTGGCCTTTCAACACGGCGTATGCGGGCACCCAGGGCCTCCAGGCCTTCGTCACGCGGATGGGCAGCCTGCGGGACGCGGAGGCTTACCTGGGGCAGGGCCTGCCGCTGGCCGTCAGCGTGCGGTTTGGGGCCGGTGAACTGCCTGGGGGTCCGCTGACGTGGTCGGACGGTCACGTGATGGTCCTCACCGGGTTCGATGCCCAGGGCAATCCGGTCGTCAACGACCCGGCCGCTCCCAGCGACGCGAAGGTGAAACGCACCTACCCCCGCGCCACGTTCGAGCGGTTGTGGCTGAACCACGCGGGCGGAATGGCGTACGTGACCGCCCCGGCGCCCTGAACTCGCGGCGCGGCGAACGGTCGCGGGACGCCCGCCCGGGGCGCGCGAGGCGGACAGGTGGTGCGCGACGGGTCCGGTCCCCGGCAACCCGACTGCCGCCTCCCACTCGCGAGGACGCTCCGCTGGCGCAGACGTGACCGGCTATGCTGAAGAGACGCAGCCCCATGTGGAGGACCTATGAAGCGTGTGCTTGTCTTGCTGGCCCTGCTCTGCCTCGCGCTGTTCTCGCCCGCCTCGGCGGGGGGTGGATCGGGCGCTCTGCGGCGTCCCGCGCCGAACTTCACCCTGACCGATCTGGGCGGTGAGCGGGTCAGCTTGGCGGACCTGCGCGGCGAGGCGGTGATCGTGCAGTTCGGTGATCTGGGCTGTGGCGTCTGCCGTGAGAACGACCGCCTGCTGCGGCAGTACCAGTTCGAGTACCTGAGTCACGGGCTGGTGGTCGTCAGCCTGTACGGGCAGGCCACACTCGGTGAAGTGCAGCGGTATGACGCGGAGTTCACCTTCAGCACCCTCACGGGGCTGGATCCGGGGCAGGCGATCGCCCGCCAGTATCAGGCCTTGCCCATCCCCACGACGGTCTTCATCGACCGCGACGGGTTCATCCGGGACGTGCACCGGGGGCGCCTCAGCGAGGAGGAACTGCTGCGGTGGCTGCAACGTTTCCTCTGACCCCTCAGCCACTGACACGGGACGGGAGGCCGAATTCCAGGCACCACGCAGTATCGGCGGACGGCAGAGCCGCTCCGGGAGGAGCGCCGGGGTGGCGATCAGCCCCGCGAGACGTGCGCCCTCCGGGGAAGGGGATCAGGAAGTCGGCCTGGAATGGGTTGGACCCTTGACAGGTTGACGTCGTCTCCAGCCCGCCCTCGGCCCCATCCAGGGGCCAGAGGCTGCCCGCGTGAGGTGAAACGCCGGGAGCGTCCGCCGCACCGTTGCGGCCCTACGGCACGCTGGAGGGATCGACCGCTTGACCCCGGCGGTACAGGCGGTAGTCGACATGGGCCCCCGTGCTGTTGCCGGTGCTGCCGACCCGGGCGATCACGTCGCCCGCCCCCACGCGCGCTCCGACCCGGACGAGGTTGGCGCTGTTGTGGCTGTAGCGTGTCCTCAGTCCGCTCCCGTGGTCGAGCACGACGGTCCAGCCCCACCCGCTCCGGCGGTCGAAGTAGGACTCCACGACGCTCCCGGCAAAGGCAGCGCGGATGGGCGTCCCGGTGGGGGCGGCGAGGTCGAGCCCTGGGTGAGTCGCCTGGTAGGGCGTGGTGACCCGGCCCTGGACCGGTAGCGCGGCGTTGACCCGGATGGAGGCCGCGCGGACGACCGTGGTGGTGCCGGTGCGGGCTGTGGCCGGAGCAGGCAGCGTGACGCGTTGCCCGACCCGGAGGGGAAGGCGGGGATTCAGACCCCGGTTGACCCCCAGCAGGGCACCCAGCGTGGTGCCGCTCCGCAGCGCGATCAGCGACAGGGTGTCGCCCTGGCGGACCGTCCAGGTCCGGCCTGCCGCGGCGGGCAGGCGCAGGCCCGTCCCCACCCGCAGGCGGTCTGCGTTCACTCTGGGGTTGGCACGCTGGAGAGCCTGCACCGTCGTGCCGTGCCGCACCGCGATGCGGGTGAGGGTGTCGCCGGGCTTCACCTGGACGGTCGTGGCGGCAGCGAGGCTGAACATCATCAGCGTCAGCGCGGCGGACAGGTAAGTACGCATGAACGAGCGGCAAGGTAGCAATATTCGCTAAAGATTGGATGAATGAACAATCATGCAGCTGATTTCGCTGTGCAGCCGGGTGGTTCGTGAGCGGACGCGGCTCAGCAGACGCCAGCCAACGGGAGGCCGGTCCTGCTGCGCGTCGCGATGTTCAGCGCTGTGCTCGCCGCCTAGCGCCTCCGGGAGAGACGGGCTCCGTCGGTGACCCTGGGCGACGGGACATCTCATGCTGAAGGCTGTCGATCAGGGTGCACAATTGCAAACTCACTCCTGCTCTGCATGATTCGTTTGCCTGCCGCCGCATGCTGAGTCCGCGTTCCCTGGTGGGTTGCCGGTGGACTGGCCAGGGCAGCTTCCCGGTAGGGTTCGGGGACGTGGTGCTTACTCCGGCCCTGAAGCTGTCCAGTCTGCCCTGCACGGCGTTGACCGACCCTTGGAAGTCACGCTGTGGCACGTGACCACCGGAGGCGCGAACTCCGACCGACGATACCGAACGGCGTCCGGGGCTGCTGCTCGAGCTGGCGGTGGTGCTCCTGACCCCGGCGGCAACGGTCCCGGTCCGCCCGCCGTGCGTTTGCCCCGGGACGGCACGTCCAGGGCCACCTCGCGCTGGAGGTTGTGCTGCTGGTGGCGGTACTCGGCGTCACAGCGGCCCTCTCAACCAGGCCGCCCCCGGCACGGCCCGCCAGCATCTATCGGCTGCGTTCCCGTAATCCTGCGGTCCTCTCCAGCGGGCAGGCGCAGCCTGCCCGCTGCTCTTGCACTCCATGGAAGCTATGGAGGCTGGTGAGCCGTGCCGGGGGCGGCCACCCCGTCCGCCGAGGGTCGCTGGCGCACCGTTCTGTTCCGCCGACGTAAAACCGGTGTGGTACATCAGGGAAGAGACGACACCTCGCACAAGGGCTGGACAGGACGCGGTTCCATCGGCACGCCATACTCCAGCCAGTTCCATGAGACCCCAGCCCCTGCACCATCTCACCACCGACCGTGCCAAGACGCTCCGGGCAGAAGATCAACTTGAGCGTCAGGCCTTCAGCGACTCCATCGCCCAATCTATTGCAGGCTGGCGCAATAAAGACAGTCTGGTCATCTCCGTTGAAGGCCCCTGGGGCGATGGAAAAAGCTCTGTCAAGAACTTCATCAAAGACTATTTGCAGACGACCGCAAATACCGCCGTAGTCTTCGAATTCACTCCCTGGGAATGGCAGGACGGCGACCAGATTCATAGCGCTTTCTTCCAGCAGCTCAGCAGCCACATCAGCCAGAACATCAAGACCCGGCAGGCCAAAGCGGTGGTTCAACGCCTGAAGCGCTGGAGTGCCACGCTGAATGTGGCGCCCGTCCGCAACGAATTCAGCACACTGGCCCTGGCAGCTGCAGGCCTCTTTGGCTTGCAGGCTGCCGATGCCCTGACCGCTACCCCCCTGAAAGTGCTGCTCTTCATCCTGGCGACCCTGTCCATCATGACCGCAGTTTTCAACTATGCCGTCCAGTTTTTGGAGTCGCGTCATACTGGAGAGCAAACCACCGCTGATCAACACCAGCAACTCAGTGACAGCATGCTCAACCTCAATCACTCGGTGATCGTCCTGTTGGATGAACTTGACCGCCTGACCGGCAGTGAGCTGCGCGCCGTCTTCCGGCTTCTCAAGGCCAACGCCGACTTTCCCAACTTGGTCTATGTCCTGTTCTTCGACCGGGAACTTATTCGGGAGGAGGTCAGGCAGCTCAGCAAAGGCGACCCTGATACCTATCTTGAGAAGTTCATTCAACTGCGCTTTGCACTGCCCCGCATCACCCAGACGCACCTCTGGTCGGTGCTTGACCGGGGCATTCAAACGATCTTCTCCTCGCGGGCCGCTCAGGCCAGGTTGAATGCCGAAACTGACCTGTATCAACTGGAATCGCTCACCGGGCGGTACTTCACCAACCTCCGCGACGTGAAGCGCTACCTGGCCAACCTGGAATTCCACGCGAGCGCCTTCCAGGGGGAGGTGTACGAAGTCAATCCCCGGGATCTCAGCCTCGTTGAGGTGCTTCGCCTCTTCGAGCCGCAGGTGTACACCGCCCTCGCCCGTGAAAAGGAAGCCCTCACCGGCTATATCAACGAATACCGGCGCGATGACAACCAAGCCGTCTTAACGGCTATCGTGGATCAGGCCAACCATCCCGAGCGGGTTCGCGAGATGCTGCATACCCTGTTCCCGGACCGGAACTTCCAAGACGCCCGGGGGAGCGTGGTTAGCAACCACAACCGCAACTACCTGGAGGCTCGGGTCAGCAGCCCGGATCTCTTTGACCGGTACTTCCAACTGCACGTTCCCGCGAGGCAGGTCTCGCACAGTGAAGTCCTGCAGGTGTTTGGCCCGGATCAACCCCCAGCCCAGCTCACAGCAACGCTCCGGCGCTACCTTGAGGATCAACGCTTTCTACCCTTACTGGAGGCCCTCAATCAGCAGCGCGGCGGCATCCCACCCGAGCGCTGGCTGACCATCACTGCCAGCTTCAGCACCCTGGGTGACCAACTCAGTCAGTCCTGGAGCCGGGGCGGTGACTATTCGCTGCTCTGGATCATTCCTCTGTACGCGCTGGTCGAATACTCCGACAGGCTGGACACCTTTCAATTCGTACAGGAGTTGTTGCAGCAAACCGAAGGGGTGTATGTCCCGCTGGCCCTCACGGAGCACCTGCGTGATCAGAGGCATCATCACGACTTGATAATGCCGGAGCAGCAAGGAATGCTGCGAGGACTGCTGCTGGCCCGCATCCGCGAGCTCGCGACCAACGGACGACTCATGCACGTCGGCCACTTCATATACACGCTGGCCCGCTGGCAGGACTGGGGTGACGAGTATGAGGTTGAAACGTGGTGCCGAGATCAGCTCATGACCCGCGAAGGCTGGCTGAGACTGCTGAGCAACTACGTCTCGTTTTACACGGGTGGGCGCCCGGGTGTGAGCCTACCTGTTCCTCAACTCGACCTGCACAATCTCAAACGCCTTCTGCCCGTGCAGGACATTCTGGACGCCTGGGACGCCTTGCAAGTGGCTGAGCCTGCTGGGGAAGAGGCAAATATTCTGAACATCCTCAGGAACGACCTGGCGACGCAATCTGCGTGACCAGCCAGAAAACGGTGATGTCAGCTCTGCCGATGGAGCACAGCTCCATCCTGCGGCAGGATTCCTCGATTCCTCGCTTGACATCAGGCAACTCTGAGGCGCGTCCCAGCCTGGATGCCCCGCAGGCCGGGCAGGCCGGTGCGGTGGACGCGCCCAGGACCCTCCCGGACCCTGGGAGACGCCCGCAGTGGCCGGTTTCCGTGGGTCCGCCCCGATTACCCTTGCGTCAAATCTGTGACGCCTGCTCTTGCTCTGCAACCGTCCAGCCTGGATTGCAGCTCCGGCTCCCCAGGAGGTTCCGGGGGCCGCCCTGGACTTCCCCTCTCGCGGCGTAACCAAACTCGACCTCGTCCTTCCAGCCGACCCCGACCGACTCGCCCTCGGCATCGCGCAGAAGTGACGGGCAGGCGACTCGGCGTCACGACAGGCCTTCTCCCCGAATCTGCCCCCGTTCGCGCGCCTCAACCCTGACGTTGCTGGCGCGGCTTCCGCGCTGCCAGAATCACGCCCAGCACCAGCAGCGGTGCCAGCAGACCCAGCAGCGCGGACACGACGTACCGCCCCGGTGTGGAGGTGGCGGGCAGCACCACGGTCACCCGTGTGGGTTGCCCAGCGAAAGCAAAGGCGCGCGCGGCTACCGCCGCTTCTCCCCGGTAGGTGGTATCCACCACGGTCAACAGATAGCGTCCAGCAGGCAGGAGCGTCAGGGTTCCGCTGTAACGTCCTGCCTCCCCTGCGGTCAGCGTCGCCCGGCCGAGGAGGTCCGCACCGGCCACAGCTTCCGCGCGCGGCACTCCGGTTGTGGCGCGCGACACCCGGACCTCCACCGCTGCGCCGCGGATGGGCAGGCCGCTCGTCTGACCGACGAGATCCGCCTCCACCCGGACCGCGTTCTGCATCGGGGTCAACGAGGTCGTGACCGCCACCGTTTCGCTGTGCGCCAGCGACCCCGACGCGAGGAGCGCCACGAGCAGCGGGGTCAGCCGCCTCACGGCGCGCCGCCCGGGCCGCTGTTCAGCAGGGTGCCGCGCATTTCCATGGGTTGCCCGAGAATCAGGATCGTCAGGGCCGCCAGCACGGTCAACCAGACGAGCAGCGGCGCGGCCGCCCACCACTTCCCCTCGGCCCGCGCGGAACGCACCACCAGATACGCGCTGGCCCCGTAGCCGCCGTAGAGCAGCCCCACCTGCAAGGGAAACAGCAGGTTCTCAGGCACCAGGGCTGCCAGCGTCCAGTCGGGAGTCCCGGCGTTCAGGCCGAGACGCCCCAGGGCCTGCTGGAAGACCGGCACGAGGCTGGCCCAGCCGGTCAGGAAGTGAAAGCTGTAATGCCCCGCCCAGACCGCGAAGGCGAGCGGGAAGACGGCCATCCCCCAGCGGCGCGCGGCCGCCCGTGCGGGCTCGGGCCGTCCCGCGAGACGGCTCGCCCACCCGGAGAGGGCCAGGGTAAGCCCGCTGCCGCCCCCCAGGACCACCCCCAGCATCACCCCCAGCACCAGGGCCTCGCTGCGGGTGCCCAGCAGCGAGGCCAACGACTGCGCGGCAGCGTGGTATGGAGGGGTCATCGCCAGGGCGTTGGCGACTCCCGCGAAGAGCAGCCAAGGTGCCCAGCAGCGCGACGTCGGCCCGGGGGCGCCACCCGGCGAGCGCCCGCGTGGGCGGGCGCAGCACCAGCGCGACGTTGTCGTGCGGACAGGCCCGCACGCAGTTCAGGCAGAGGGTGCAGTCCTGGTTGCTGCGGATCTGCGGCACGAACAGCCCGGTCTCGCAGCCGGGAAAGGCGCGGGCGTCCCCCAGCGGCGCGAGGTGCAGCAGGGGCGCGGAGGGTCCCCCCAGGGTGCCGCGCCCCTGGGCGCTCTCCAGGCGGCCGTTCACGCAGTACTGCCCGGCGCAGGAGCGGCACACGTCGGGGTCGCGCGCGGTGATCTGGGCCGGACTGACGTGTGAGAGGGCGAAATTGAAGTTTCCCAACGGGCAGACATACTTGCAGAAGGTGCCAGCGGGAAAGAAGGTGTCCACCGCCAGGGCCGCGCCGAAGTAGCCCAGGATCAGCCAGGCCGTCAGCCAGGGACTGGCCCACAGGTCGAAGTATTCGTACGCGAACAGGAACCCGGCCGTGAGCCCCAGCACCAGGAACTTGTTGCGCAGGGCACGGGGCCAGGGCCAGTGCGGCGTGAAGCGGCGCAGCGTGCGGGTCGCGCCGCGGGTGAGCATCAGCGGGCACGCCGCGCAAAAGACGTTGCCCACAGCCAGCAGCGCGAGCACCAGCAGGCCGCGGTAGTGCAGCAACACCGAGACTGTGGCGAGGTTCTGCGGGGCGACCTGCCGTCCGGTCAGGCCGTCATAGACGGCGAGCAGCGCGAGCAGCAGCAGGGGGAGCTGGAAGGCCAGCCGTGCGTACCGCAGGCGCATGAAGCGCTCGACGCCCGGGAGGCGCAGCAGGTCTGGACCCCTCACACGGCGCCTGCGCGTTTCCGCGTTCACGGGGCGAACACCTCCAGCGGCACGTCGGTGGTGAGCGTTCGCCCATCGTCGGTGCGGGCAGTGACCGTGACCACCCAGCTCCCGGCCATGTTCAGGGGGAAGGCGTCCACCACATACCGGCCATTGCCGGTAGGCGTGGCCTGCGCGCGGACGGGAGCCATGCCCGCGTGGGCCATGTTGCCCTCGAGGCTGATGGCGGCAGCAGGCACGTCCGGGAGGGTCAGTTCCATCCGCGCGCTCCCCACCCGCGCCGGGTCAGGCTGGGTGGTGAGCCGCACCTCGAAGTCCCGGGCCTTCGGCGGCTGGCAGGCGCTGAGGAGGAGGCACACCGCCAGGGCGCTCGCTTGGCACACGAGGCGTGACGTCAGCAGCGGAGGCAGGCAGCTTGGCATAGCAGTTCAGGAGGGTATCCTGGCCATCCTACCCCTTCCGCACGGGCCCGCGCGGTCATCGGCGCTGTTCAAGCCCGGGACCGGCGGCGGCGCCACCACAGCCCCGCTCCCGCGATCAGCGTTCCCACGCCCACCCCGAGCAGGCCCAGCGTGAGCGGCCCCTGCTGCGCGAGGCGTTCGGCGAGGGAGGGGTTATCGCGCCGCCAGACGAGGACCAGGTCGCGCACCGTTTCCTCCCCCCACCCGGCCACCACCGGAGCAAACGCTCGCACGGTCCGGGCTTCCGAGTGGATGTCGCTCCAGGCGGCCTGGAATTCGCGCGCAGTTCCCGTGGCCTGGGCCAGGCCTGGCCTGGAGGCGGGCGGGTCGGTCACTCTGAGGGCCACCTGGTAGCTGTAGGCGGGATCGCCGAAGCCCACGTAGGTGCGGGGGTTGAGGTAACGGACCTCGGCCTGCAAGTGGGTGAGACCGCGGCGTCCCTCGCACGAGGGCCGGACCTGGTGGCGCACCTTGGCGCGCTTCAGCGTCGACGTCAAAGATTGCGTCAGCGCGGACGCCAGTTCACGCTGCACCTGCGCGGCCCGCGCGGAAGGCATCTCCTCGACCTTCACCTGGACGGACGCCCCATCCAGGCACAGTGTGACGCCCCGCAGGTCGGACGCTTCCTCGCCATGTGCTCCGGCCACACCCAGCAGGGCCGCGCACGTCAGGGACAGGAGGCGGCGCCATTCGTGGGGAAAGGACCGGGGCGGCATGCTCGGGCAGCGTACTTCATCCCCGCGCCCTGCGTCGGAGGGCCACCAGGTTCGGCCTCCAGGAGGCCGGGCCGCGTGCCTGGACGTCCAGGCTGCGGCGTCCACGGCGCCTTCACTGGGGCGCGACACGCGCCTTGACGCTCTGCCTGGGTCTACCCGCCCAGGTTGGCATGGGCACGCCGCTGAAACTCCTGAAGTTCTTTGCTTCGTGGAAACGTTTTCAGGGCCAGCCCCGTCCATTGGAGGGTCTTGCGGTGGTCACCTGCCTGGGTCCAGGCCTCAAACGCCTCCTGGCGGTAAAGGAAATACAGCGTGGGCACGCCCAGCATGACGGCCCGGTCGAAATTGAACACCGCCGCCCCGACATTGCCCAGCCGCAGGTTCGCTTTGCCCAGCCCCCACCAGAGGTAAGGATCGTTCGGCCGGGCGCGGACGTCCTGGTCTCCGTGCATCTTCAGGTGCCGCCAGTTGGCCTGCGCGCTGAAGTCGTCGCCCAGAGCCGCACGGACCTGAGCTTCCTGGGAGGGCGGGTACGCGACCAGGTATTCCCCGTTGTAGAAGCGCCACAATGCCAGCAACTCAGCGGTACTCAGGCGCAGCGAAGGGCCGCGCAGCGGATCACTGACCAGGAAGTACCCCGGACCGTACGCGTACACCGTGCGGAAGTGTGCCACGTTGCTGCCCGCCTTCAAGCGCTGTTGCAACACGACCGGGAAACCGCGGGAGAGCAGCTCCCGCAACAGCTGCGCGTCGCCCGCGTAGCGGATGACGCTGCGCAGCCCGAAGCGGCCGAGGTAGGCGGCCAGTTCCAGGCTGGAGACCTGCGGGTCGCCGGGGTAGTCCTTCATGGCGCTCGCGGCCTGCGCCTGGGTGACGCGGGTGCCGTAATACCCCAGGACCGTCAGGGAGGTCACCGGCGCGCAGTTGTCCGGTCCCTGGTATTCATGGCGGATATTGTTCAGCGTGACATTTGCGGGAAGAGCGGCAGCCACACCCCCCAGCGCGCAAAGGGCCAGCAAGGACCGGAGCAGCAGACAGAGCGCCATTCCCTATCTTGCCGGGTGTTCGCTCACTCCTGCTCATATGTCCAGGGATATTTCTTGATTCTTCATTGAGACAGGGGAAGTCAAAATTGGACTCGCTTTCCCCGGAGGTTCGGCACCCCAAGCCCGAGTAAACGCGAACCCAGGCTTGACGCCTGCCCAGAAGGGCAGGTGGGTGGTCAACCTTTCTGTTGGGCGCACCGTCACGCCCCCTGCGTGGGGGCCGCGCGGCTGGTGCATCAGGAGGGAGGCAAGGCTGGGTCCGTCATCCACCGGACGGGCCAGTCCCCCGGCGGCAGTTCCCACGCCAGCCCTCACGGCCCTTGGTACACTGCGCCACGCTTCATGTCACAACACCCACACTTCGAGGAGGACGTTTCCTTCCCCGCGACTTTGCAGCCGCTGAGTGCCGACCTGAGAACCCGCTTTCCGTTGGCTCCTGCGGACGTGCAGCAGGACGAGCAGGACGTCGAACGCGCGTATGCGCAGGCCCTGGAGCTCAGCAACACGTTCCTGACCCGGCTCACCACCTTCGGCGAGCAGATCCAGCAGCGGGCGATGCCCCGTCCCAGCGGGATCAAGACCTGGGAGCGGACCTTTGAGAAGGCCGACGCGTACGGGCTGGTTCCCCTGGACATTCTGGCGGGCAAGTACGTGTTTCAGGATCTGCGGGCGCTGTACGGCGCCGCCTGCCGCCTGGAAGACGTGTTCCAGGTTCGGGCTTTCCAGGACCGCTTTCTGCAACCGCAGCCCAGCGGGTACCGCGACCTGCAATTTGTGGTCACCGTGGAGGGCCACTGCGCCGAGGTGAAGCTCTGCCACGCGGCTTTCGATGAGCTCGACAGCTACGAGCACGACCTCTACAAGATTCGGCGAAAACTCGAGGCCAAAGTCGAGGATGGGATTTCGGTGATTGAACGGCTGGTCTTGGATACCCTCATTGATGCGAGTACACTGATGTTCCAGCGGGTCTGGAAGACCGTCAGCGGAGAGGCCGGTGAGTGAATGACCAAGTTCTACAGGGTGGGCAACGTGCCCGTGAAAATCACCAAGCGTGAGGACGGCGTGACGGTGATTCAGGCCTTCAATGCGGCGCTGGGCCGGTTTGAGAGCAACTCCCGGTACTACAGCATGATCCGCCGCGACGACACCGGTCTGGTGCGTCAGGTGACCGAGGTGGAGTTTGATCGGCACGTCGAATCGCTGAGCCAACAGGCCTCTTGAGAGGCCTTTACGTCCTGAGAAACGCTTCAGCGTCGGCCACGACCCGCCGGGCCGTGAGGACCGCGCCGGACTCGCCGAGCTTGACGGCTGCCGCGTAGGCCCCGGCCAGCAGGCCAGGAGCCTGCGGGTCGCGGCTCCTGGCCAGTTCCCGGGCGTAGTACAGCCGGGCCAAGACCTCACGTTCCGTGTTTTTCAGGGACCGCGCCACCCGCAGGGCGTCCTCGTACAGTTCCGCGCCACGGGCCGGATCGCCGCGGCGGAACGCGATGAGGCCCTCGGTGGCGCGAAGGGTCAACCCGAGTTCATCATCGGGGGCCGACGCCTGAGCACGCGTCAGATAGTGCTCAGCCAGGTCCAGTTGCCCGTCGTTCGCCAGGTAGAACGCCATGTTGTTGAGGAGGGTCTGCTCCTCGGGCGTGGCCGCCAGGCCGAGCCTGGTGAGTTCAATCGCCTGCCCGGGCGTCTCGTCGAGCAGATGCGAGAGGTACCCGGCCATGATGGCGGGCGTGGACGAGAAGGGCTCGTCCTGAAACCAGGCGACGAACGCCGCGCGCGCGTCCACATAGTTGCGGGCCTCATAACTTTCCTGTCCGCGGGCCTCAAAGTTCCGGGGAACGTCGATCAGCTGCGCTCCGTCCATCTCCAGACGGACGTGTGGCGCGGCCCACTGCACCTGCGCGACCGCATTCTCGGTGGGGCGTTCCAGGGCCTGCTGAAAGAGTTTGCGTCCACGCTTCGTTTTTCCGTCGGTGAGTTCGAGTGTTCCCAGGGCGGCAGCCAGTTCACTGGTGTGTAACGGCAGAAATTCGCGGTTCTCCAGCACCTCACGGGCACGCCTCACGGACCTCGGTGGCAGGCCCGCCACCATCGCCGCGCTGATCTCGGCGGCCATCAACCACGGATCCTGGAGGGTGACGGGCTGCTGGCGCAGGAGGCGAACAGCTTCGCGGGGGTCGTGGGCATGGACATGGAACCGCACGGCGGCCCGCAGGGTCAAGCGGTGCTGCGGAGCCAGGCTCAGCGCGACGGCAAGGTGACGCTCTGCCTTGACCAGGACCCCGAGTGCCGCGTACATGCGGGCCAGGTCCACATGCGCGAGCGGGTTGCGCGGGAAGGCCCTGACCACTGCCTTGAGGCGCCGGACTTCTTCCTGGAGACGGTCTCTGCCCAGGGGTGGAGAGGAGATGCCGGGGCTCGGGAGGGCCATGTTCAACCCCAGGACCTGCCGAGCGGTGGACAGGGCGGTGAAGGTGGTGTCCTCCGCGTGCATCAGCAGGTACTCGGCCGCATCCGCCGCCGCTTCCGGGCGCACGGCCAGCGCGGCGGCGCTGGTCAGCTCAGCGGCCCGCCCGACGCTGGGCCGGGCCGCAAAGGCCACCTGGAGCTGGTCCAGGTGTGCGGCGATCCGGGCACGCACCTGCTCGGTACTCGCGGGACGGGGCGGCCGCAGGCTCGACGCCTCGCCCATTTCGACGGCCACCCGCGTATCGCGCCAGCGCGGAATGACGCGCCGCTTCTCGACTTTCTGAATCAGGGTCATGGGACTCCCCGGGTACTCTGTTTTTGCAGGAGATTCGCCATGACCGCCAAACGGTCGAACACGCTGACGTACTGCTGAAGGCTGGTGGGGTCCGCTTGTCCGAGATTCCGGGGATGGCCGCGCCGCAGGGGATCTGGAAAACACAGCTCCTGGATGCTGCGGGTAATTTCCGCCGCGAGGGCAGGCCCCAGGCGCCGCTCGAGCTGCGCCGCCACCAGCCGCATGGCCCTCCCGAAGGCGCCGAGCAGATGCGGCAGCACCTGAGGAAAATCGTCCTCCCAGTCCCCACCGCAGAAAAGAGGCCGCATCGGCTCGTCCAACTCGCTGTACAGGTAACTGTTGAAGTGTTGGTGCGTGAACAGAAATGTCACCAGCCCACCCAACATGTACAGGTCGGCACGTTTCCGGTCCCGCCAGACGTCGGCGGAACGTGCAAAATAGAGCGCCTCCGGCGGGGCGTACTCCCAGGTGCCGGGAAAGGCCGTCTCATGATGGGGGGATTTCCCCAGAGCGTCGACGGCCGTGCCCAGGTCGCCAATTTTCCAGCCCTCCGCGGAAAACACCAGAACGTTCGCGGGCTTCAGGTCGTTGTGAGCCAGCTTCGCGACGTGAAGTTGCTGAACGCCGACCGCCACGTGGTGGATACATCGCAGCAGCCAGACCTCGTCGATGGTCGTGATCGCCAGGTGGTCACGAACGTCTCCGTCCGCGCGGTCGAAGATGATGTAAGGCACCGGAACGTTCACCCCGGCCAGGCGTTCCTCGCCGTGACTGATGGCCCGCACCACACGGTTCATTCGCAGATCGCGGCACATGGTCAGCAGCGAGACCTCGAAGTTGAACTGTGCCGACACCGCCTGAAGCTCCTGCATGACGTTTGCCGCCTGATAGACGTTGGACAGATCAATCGCTTTGAGAAACCCCTCTCGACCGTCAGTGTGTTGCACGAAATACCCGACAGAATGGTGCCCCTGAGAGTAGGGAGCAGACGGGGCTGTGCTCCCCAGCACGGTCCACCCGTCTGCCAGCGTTATTCCGCTGAGGAAATGTGCGGGGTGTGTTTCACGGGTTCGGGCAGCGGGCGATGAGGTCATTCCATCCTTTCCGAGAGCAGCGTGCCTTTTCCTGGTCGTGGGGGTTCGCGCAGGAACACCACATCCATCTTCACACTGAAGGAGCTTACAGCTCAGCTGTCACTTCGGAGTTCACCGGCGGTATGACCCTGACTCTGCCCGAGGTCGCGGTCTCAGCTGCCGCCAGCATCCTGTTGCCTGGTGTGCGGAGGGTCAATGGGTGTCAGGCGCGGGCCAGTGCCAAGCCGAGATGACGCCCGGTCACGAAAAGTCCTGTGCTGCAGACAGTCAGTATCAGACCATCGGCCGCGTCGAGCAGACGAGGCACTTCCGCGCCTGTTCGGCAGGCGGTTGCTCCGTGCAGACCCACGCCGTAAACTGAATGGGCCTGCCAACATCAGGCAACTTCATGTGCAGGGAGGAGAGGGTGCTCAGTCCTCTCCTCCTTTTTTGGTCGGTCCTGGTCTTGGAAAGCGCTGCCGACAGTTTCCGCCTCGTTTCCACACCCAACGATGACCGTGAGTCATTCAGACGCCGGTCAACTCTTGACCCTGTGGGTTCTTCAAGCTGAGGCCGCGAGAAAGGTGCTGCAGTTCCGACGGAGAGGAACCGCTGCCCCGTGGATCAGAGGTAACGCTGGCTCGAATCGGCCGTGTCTGCCCGCAGAGGGAACGCCCCCATCCCAGGACTCCACCGGAAGTCGCTGGAAGATGCGCTGGTGAAGGTGCTGGGGCCCAGATCCGTTTCCCCGCCTCTCTGGGCACGTTCCGCCATTGCCCAGGTGCCCGCCAGGCGTCAGGCCCGGGGAAAGGGCGCCTGGTGGTTCGCCCTGAACCTGCACTTCAGGCTTCGCGATCGTGTATGGTGTCCCCACATCTGAGCATATGTTCAGATGTGGAAGGATAAGATGAACGAACCCACGGTTGCGCAGGCGCCAGCCCTGCTGGTCTACCTGTTGGTGTACGTCCTGGTGGCCTTTGTGTGGCGCTCCGTGCTGGTGTGGAAGCGCACAGGCATCAACCCTTACGTTCTCTCGGCGGACGACTCGGCGCATGGGTACGTGGGCCGGGCGATGCGGCTACTGATGCTCAGCTTGGCACTCGCCATCCTGGTCCTCACCGTGTTCCCGGAGGCCAGCACCTGGTTAGGCACTCTGTCCGCCCTCACTATTCCGGGAGTCGTGTGGACGGGATGGGTGCTGCTGCTGACGTCCCTGGGCTGGATCGCCCTCGCTCAGGCGCACCTGGGGGCCTCCTGGCGCATTGGTGTCGACGAGTCGGCGCGCACCGCTCTGGTCCAACACGGCATCTTCGCCCGTTCGCGCAATCCGATTTTTCTGGGAATGCGCCTCAACCTCCTGGGCATTCTGCTGGTGGCGCCCAACGCGCTGACCCTGGCCATCCTGGTTGCTGGAGAAGTGCTGATGCAGGTCCAGGTGCGGCTGGAAGAAGCTTACCTGGAACAGGTCCACGGCGAAACGTACCGGGCGTACCGTCAACAGGTCCCCCGCTGGCTGTGAAGGCCATTTCCTGTCCTGCGGCTGCCGATGCTCCGTGCACGGGCTGAGCTTTCTCCCGCCTCCCGCTTCTCACGGCAGACAGGCCCGGAAGCAGTAAGATGAAAATCGTGAAGCAAACCTTGACCTTCGTCACGCTGGGCCTCGCCCTGACGGCGTGTGGCGCCCTCGGCCCCGTCACCCCGGACCCCGTCAACGTGACGGTTTTGGGGCTCAACGATTTTCACGGCAACCTGGAACCCACCCCCTTCTCCGGAGTTCAGGTGCCCAATCCGGGAGGCACCGGCACCGTCGGGCTCACCGCAGGAGGCGTGGAAGCCATCGGGGGCGAGCTCGCTGCTGTCCGCAAGGAAAACCCCAACACGATCTTTGTGGGCGGCGGTGACCTGATCGGCGCGAGCCCGGTCACGTCCAGCCTGCTGCGCGACGAGCCCACCGTGGTGGCGCTCTCGAAGCTCGGCATGAAAGCCAGCGCGCTGGGCAACCACGAGTTCGATCAGGGACTCAAGGAACTGCTGCGCATGCAAAACGGCGGCTGCGATTCCAACAGCCCCGACAAGGCCTGTAAGTTCGACCCTGCCTATGCGGGCGCCAGCTTCAAGTGGCTGGGCGCGAACGTGGTGTACAAAGCGGGCGGAGCCAACCCCTTCCAGCCGTACTTCATCGAGACCATCGGTGGGGCGAAAATCGGCTTTATCGGTGCAGTCCTCAAGGACACCCCCACGATCGTCAACCCCACGGGCGTCGCGGAGCTGAACTTCCTGGACGAAGCGGCGTCGATCAACCGGTACGTGCCGGTTCTCAAGGCCCAGAAGGTCGACGCCATCGTCGTGCTGATTCACCAGGGCGGCGTGGTCAAGCAAGGCTCCACCGCGAAGTTCGACACCGTCGGGTGCCAGGACCTCGAGGGTGACCTCGTGCCGATTGCCCAGAAGATCGACCCGGCGGTCAGCGCCATCATCAGTGGCCACAGCCACCAGGGCTACAACTGCACCGTGCCTGATCCCACCGGCAAACCCCGCATCGTGATTCAGGGGGAGCAGTACGGCCACCTGCTGCAACGCCTGGACCTCAAGGTCGACAAGGCCAACCACACGGTGATGGAAGTCCGGGCCCAGAATGTCGTGATCAACTACACGGACCGCAAGGCCAACGGCACGCTCGACGCGAACATGACCGCGCTGGTCAAGGAGGCCCAGGCCAAGACCGACGTCGTGAAAAACCAGTTCGTGGTGAACCTGGGTGCTCCCCAGATCAAGCGTGCGGCCGACCGCGCCAGTGAATCCGCCCTGGGCGACGTGATCGCCGACGCCCAGCTGGCCGCCACCCAGGCGCAGGGCGCCGTCATCGCGTTCATGAACCCCGGCGGCATCCGGGCCGACCTGCCGGGCGCCCCCAAGGCGAACAACGCGGTCACGTTCGGGGACGTGTTCGCCGTGCAGCCCTTTGGCAACACGATGGTGGTGATGGACCTGACGGGGGCGCAGATCAAGGCCCTGCTGGAGCAGCAGACCACCGGCAACAATGCGGGCACGAACGCGAAGCTCTTGCAGGTCTCGGCGGGTTTCACGTACACCCTGACGCTCAGTGCGGCGGAAGGGCAGCGCGTGTCCAACTTGAAACTCAATGGCGTGGCTCTCAGCGACGCGGCCACCTACCGGGTGGCCATGAACTCGTTCCTCTCGACCGGCGGGGACAACTTCACCGTTTTCAAGGAAGGCAAGAACGTGGTGCAGTTGCCTGGCCTGGTCGATGTGGATGCCCTGGTCAGCTATCTGAAGGCCAATGGCCCGCAGCTGACCGGCGCCGTCCAGGGCCGCATCACCGTTATCAAGTAAACGAATGCTGTTCCAGAACGCCCCTTTTAAAAGGGGCGTTCTGTGTGCTGCCGTGGGGGCGTTCCCAGCCCAGAAGGTCTTCCCTCAGGCTACGTACAGCGAGTGAGGAACGTGTCCCGGGGGTTACCCGTCGTGCGGCGGCGGCTGGTCCGGGTCGCAGTAATCAATGGCAGCCCCCGCCCGGAAGTTCCCGACCACGATCTCGCGTTTGAAGGGGTACCCGATGCGTACGCCCTCGGCCGCCACCTCCAGCGTGAAGCGTTTCCCCTTGGGGACCGGCGTGTCCCCGATCACCAGGGGCCGCTTCGCTTCGTAAATCGCGCAGTACGGCGTGCAGAAGAAAAAGCCCAGGGGTTCACCCTGCACGTTCTTCGCGATGGCCGCTCCACCCGTCTCCACCGCACGGCGGACCTCGTCCCACAGCGTCACGCTCGCCACCGGATCCGGGTCGAGTGCCCACATCTCGTCGATCACGCGCTGGGCATCAGGGTTCTTGCGAAGCGAAGCCACGTTGTTCGGGTCGGTCATCGCCCAACGGTCAAACCCCGGTTCCCCCGGCAGGGGCGTGCGCAGAAAAGGACCCTTGCCCCGGGCTTTGCGTGGGGAAGCGGCGCGGTCCCCATCCACCAGCAGCGCCGGGTAGCTGATGAGCTGCCCGACCCGGTACAGCCCCTCGATGGCCTGTTTCGCATGCGCCTCGATCTGCTCGTGCAGCGTCACGGAGGCCCCGGGCGTGTACATTCCCGACACGTAATTCGCACGGGCCAGCGCCTCGGCCAACTGCCCGTTCAGGCGGGCCAGCTTGGCAGCGTCCGCCTCGGGGGTGGCCTGCTCCACCGTGTGCATGGCGGCTTCCGCGTGCAGGCGCATGGCGTCCAGCGCCGCGATCATCGCGTCCAGGTGAGGCCGAGGGCAGGGCTCCACTGGCGACCAGTCGGGGAGCTTCGCGGGCAGCGTCCCGGCAGGCAGTTCGAAGTCTGCGTCGTGTCCCGCCTGGCTCGCGTACCCCAGCCAACGCTGCACCTCGGTGTAGTAGCCCTGCACCTGATCGAAGGTCACGGGCGGCACGAAGCCCACCGTGGCCGGGTCGGCGGTCTCGTCGGCCCCCAGCATTTTGTCGCCCAGCGTCTGGAGCGTGAAGGCGTTCCAGGCGCAGGCGAGTTCAAGGCCGACGTGACGCTTGAGGGCAAATGGACTCGTGCCGCTGACCGTCAGGTCAAAGCGGCGGCGTTCGGCGGCGTCGAGCAAAGGATGAATCTGCGCGCCTGCCCGGCGGTAGGCGTACAGCGTCTCGGCGTCCCGCTCACCTCGGGCGAAGGCCCGCACGCGGGTCCAGACTCCTGGGGTTTCCATGTCTGCACGGTACGGTATGGCGGGGCAGAGCGTTCCTCGACCCGTGGTCGTTCACGTAAGGGCTGGTGTGGGCATCCCGCCCCGCTGCACCGGGAGTTGCAATAGGGCAATGGCCTCCTCCCTGTCGGTGCTCTCTTCGAAACGGGAGGCGTGCTGGATGACCCTTCGGTGGTTCGGCGTCTCTAGCGTTACAACACGCTGGGGGGCTGTCAAAAATGCAGTCATACAGGTCACGCTCTCCACTGTCCTCATACCGCCCTGATCGGCCGAAAAGGCGAGCCTCGCCTGGGGTCGACTTGCCCGATGCCGAACTCGACACGCAGGACTTCCGATAAGTCCTGAACAAGCGATGCCCGAGTCGGTAAAATACCTGCACATGGTCTCAGAAATGCAGATGATTCCTGCTTTGCGCACGTATCTGCCGTATGTCGCGTGGCTGCAAGCCGTGATCGCCACCACCGGCAGCCTGTACTTCAGCGAGGTCATGCGCCTGCCGCCCTGCACGCTGTGCTGGTACCAGCGCCTGATGATGTATCCGCTGGTGTTCGTGCTCGCTGTCAGTCTGCTGACGCAAGACCGCCGCGTGCGCGCCTACGCCCTGCCTCTCGGCGTAACCGGCTTGGTGATTGCCAGCTACCACAACCTGCTGTACTACGGGGTCATCCCCGAAGGCCTGACCCAGTGTGCCGCCGGGGTGTCCTGCACCGCGCGGCAGATCGAGTGGCTGGGCTTCATCACCATCCCCGTGCTGAGTCTGACCGCCTTCAGCGTCATCACGCTCAGCCTGCTCTTCTCGAAAGTCCGAGGTGCCCAGTGACCCGTCAAGCCAACAAGGCCCCCCTCCTCCTCCTCGCCCTCGGTGCCCTCGCCGTGCTCGCCACCCTGCTGGTACTGAGCCTCGCGAACCGCGCCACCCGCCAGAGCGCCGTGCCCGCCCAGGCCAGCGAGCGCCTGGTGCGCGCCGACAGTCCGGCGCTCGGCCCCGACGATGCCAAGGTCACGGTGGTGGAATTCTTCGATCCTGAGTGCGAGTCCTGCCGGGCCATCGAGCCCGACCTGATACGCCTGCTCGACCAGTACGAGGGTCAGGTGCGGCTGGTAGCGCGGTATTTCCCCTTGCACGCGAACTCTCTGCTGGCCGCGGGCACCATCGAGGCGGCCGCACAGCAGGGGGGGGAGTTGCGTTGGCGGATGCGCGACTACCTGTTCGAGAAGCAGCCCGAGTGGGGTGAGCAGCAGACCCCCCAGAAAGCCAAGTTCCTGGGATACGCCCAGGACATGGGCCTCGACCTGGCTCAAGTCGAGGAGACCATCGAGTCGGCCTCCGTGCGTGACCTGGTGGAGCGCGACCGTCAGGACGGCCTGGCGCTCGGGGTGAGCGGCACGCCGACCTTCTTCGTGAACGGTGAGCGCCTCACGCCGCTCAGCGTCTCCGCGCTGGAGCGGGCCATCCAGGACGCGTTGAACAGGTAGGAGGGCCGGGCAGAGCACGGTTGAGGGTGGACCCACGAGGCGCCCTGGATCTTCATTGCACCACAGTCGCGCTCTCGGGCATGGTCGAGGTGCGGCAGCAGTGTCACGTGCTGGTTCGCGAACTGGCCGTCTACCGTGCGCCCGACTCTGCGGTTCGTTACGAGGCGGTGCGCGCGGCAGCCGCGATGGAAGCGACAGGTGGCGTTCTGACTGATGCCCACCACCAGGGCGAGATCACGCACACCTCCTCGCGCGTCAGGGCGCTGAGCATCTTCGGGCGGGTGGGGTCTGCCACCGCCTTGAGCAGCGCGCTCTTCCTCCACGCACGCCCCGGCCGGCACCGCATCCTGGGCGCGTGACCACCGTGACGGGGACCCTGTGCCACACGGCTCCCGGCAGGCGGTCAGGATGCTGGGCCACCCGCGCCCAAGACGCTCCCTCGGCTCGGCGGTCAGCAGGTGGCGGGAGTGGCGGGCACACCAGGACAGGTGGAAGAGGGCGAGTCCGGCGCTCGCCAGGACGGGGGGGGCGGCCATACATTCCAGCGGCATACCGTATCTCCTGCGCGGAACGGAATGGGGGGCCCCGCGCTATCCCAGGAAGGTCTGCGCGAGCAGGTACAGGTTCAGGCTGATGATCAGCGCCGCGATCAGCCAACCGGTGACGGTGACGAGCCGGGTGTTCACCAATCCCCCCATGAGGTCCCGGCGGGCGGTGAAGATCAGCAGCGGCACCAGCGCGAAGGGGATGCCGAAGGACAGCACCACCTGTGAGAGGATCAGCGTCTCGGTGGGATTGAGTCCTGCCAGAATCACCGCGAAGGCGGGCAGCATGGTGATCAGGCGCCTGAGGAGCAGCGGAATCTGGAAGCCCACGAAGCCCTGCATCACCACCTGCCCGGCCATCGTGCCCACCGTGGAACTGGACAGCCCCGAGGCCAGCAGCGCGAAAGCAAACGCCACCGCCGCCGCGCCGCCCAGCAGCGGCGTCAGCGTCTGATACGCCACCGTCAGGTCCGCCACGTCCGACTTGCCGGTGAAGTGGAACGCCGCAGCGGCGGAGGCCAGCATGCTCATGTTGATCAAGGCCGCGATGGTCATCGCCAGCAGCACGTCAAGCAGGTTGTAGCGCACCAGCCGCCGTTTCTGCTCCTCGGTGCCTGCTGGAATGCGGTTCTGGGTCAGCGCGCTGTGCAGGTAGATCACGTGCGGCATCACCGTCGCGCCAATGATGCCCACCGCCAGGTAGAGGCTCTCCGGTCCCTCGAAACGCGGCACGAAGCCGCCCAGCGCTTCCAGTCCAGGGCGGCTGAGGATCACCTGCACCAGGTAGGCCAGCGCGATCACGCCCACGAAGGCGCTGATGGCGATCTCGATGGGGCGGAAGCCCCGGTTTTGCAGAGCCAGGATGCTGAAGGTGATGATGCCCGTGATCACCGCGCCCCACAGCAGCGGGAGGTTGAACAGCAGCGCAAAGGCCAGCGACGCGCCCAGGAACTCCGCGAGGTCGGTCGCCATCGCCACGACCTCGGCCTGCACCCAGTAGAACCACACCACGGGCCGGGGCCAGCGGTCACGGATGTGCTCGGGTAGGTTCTTCCCGGTGACGATGCCGAGCTTGGACGAGAGGGTCTGGATCAGCATCGCCATCAGGCTGGCCGAGAGCACCACCCACAGCAGCAGGTAGCCGAACTGCGCGCCGCCCTGGATGTTGGTGGCGAAGTTGCCGGGGTCCATGTAGGCCACCGACGCGACGAAGGCCGGACCCAGGAAGGGCAGCACCCGTCCCAGGCCCCGGCGGTTCGAGGTCCGCTCCAGGACAGCGGTCGCCCGGGCATTCATGCGGTCGTCGAGGCTGGGAGTCACTCGGCTCATACGGGCACCCCCCCGGAGACCCGCACCCGGCCCGCGACGGCGAGGGCCAGGGTCAGCGGCATCCCGTCCACCTCCAGCGTCAGCGTGCCGAGGGCCAGGTCGTGACGCAGGACCTTCACGGCCACTCCAGGCGTGAGGCCCGCGTCCATCAGGGCGCGCAGGACCGCCGGGTCTTCCGGCACCTGGGTGATCAACGCCCCCTCACCGAGCTCAAGGGTGCCGAGCGGGCGCTCGTCAAGGGCGGGCAGTTCGCCGTTCAGACCTGGAATCGGCGCGCCATGGGGATCGAAGGCCGGGTCACCCAGCCACGCGGCGATGCGGGCCTCGAAGGTCTCGCTGATGACGTGTTCCAGGCGCTCGGCCTCATCATGCACCTCATCGAGTGGATAGCCCAGCGCGCGGTGCAGGTACAGCTCCAGCAGCCGGTGGTGGCGCAGCACCTCCAGCGCCACCCTCTCCCCGGCGGGCGTGAGACTCGCGCCCCGGTACGCCGCGTGGTTGACCAGGCCGAGTTCGGTGAGCTTGCGCAGCATGCCGGTGGTGCTGGCAGGCGTGACGTTCAGGGCGTCCGCCAGCGCCTGGGTCCCCACTGTGCCCGCCCGACCCAGCAGATACAGCTGTTTGAGATAGTCCTCAGCAGATGGAGAGAGAGTTCGGCTTGCCATAAAATATTATTTAGTCAGGACTAAAAATAAGTCAAGTTAATCTCGCGAAGATGAGGGCAAGCGCCCGGAGTGCTCCAGGTATAAAGGTCTGCCTGAGTCTCTGTGCAAAATCCGGGAGACCCAGATCGCTGCCTGGAGTTCTTCGCGCCTTCGAAGCTCGAGGGCCGCTCTGAATGAAACACAAGCTTTACACGGGGCCTCTACCCTGATCCCCGAGGTGACCGCTATGCACAGAACTCATCCGATGATCCTCACGGGCATGCTCCTGGGCACCTTCGCGTTCGCGCAACAGCCCGGTCGTGTGCCTGGCCCCGCGCTCCTTGGCGGCGTCAGCCCCCAGCAGGCCCTGAAGCTGGCCAATACCTGGCGGGCTCAGGGGGGCCTGCAAAGCTACGTGACCCCTGAGGCCGTCCACTTCACCTTCCCGGATGGCCAGAAGAAGGCCGTCACCCTGCCCAAAGGCCAGATGGTGGTCGCGATTGCGCCGTACATCAACAAGACTCACCCCTGTAAGACGCACTTCACCTCGGGCTGTCAGGGGGAGATGGTCAACACTCCAGTGAAGGTGCACGTCACCACCCGGACGGGCAAGACCGTGCTCCAAAAGACCGTGAAAACCCTCGACAACGGCTTCCTGGAACTGTGGCTCGACCGCGGCCAGCAGTACAAGGTCACGTTGACCGCTCAGGGCAAGACCACCCGGGGAGCCCTCGCCACTCTCCCCGGCAGTGATACCTGCGTCACCACCCTCCAGCTGCGCTGAATCCCAGCCCGTGAGGTCGGCACCACGAGGCTGGACACCCAAGGGTGTCAAAGGGAACACCCCTACCGTCAACGGTGGAGGTGTTCCCCTTGTTGGGGTTACGCTCCAGCGGGTGCCGGACGCTCGAAGCGCACCCGGTTCAGCAGCAAGGCGTTCACGGTGACGATGATGGTGCTGGCGCTCATCAGCAGCGCCGCCCACTCCGGGCGCAGCAAGATGCCGTAAGAGGGGTACAGCACGCCCGCCGCGAAGGGAATCGCCAACACGTTGTAGATGGCGGCCCAGAAGAGGTTCTGCTTGATCTTGCCCCGCACCTGCCGGGCCAGGACGATGCTGCCCGCCACGTCTGCTGGATTGTTCTTCACCAGGATCACGTCGGCGGTCTCGACGGCCACATCGGTGCCTGCCCCGATGGCGATGCCCACCTCCGCCTGGGCCAGCGCTGGGGCGTCATTCACGCCGTCGCCCACCATCGCCACCCGGCGGCCCTGGCCCTGCAACTCCTGAACCTTTGCCGCCTTGTCCTCCGGCAGCACCTCGGCGATCACCGTGTCCAGACCCAGTTCGCGCGCCACGGCCTCGGCCGTGCGGCGGTTGTCCCCGGTCAGCATCACCGTCTGCACCCCCGCGGCATGCAAGGCCCGCACCGCCTGACGGGCGGTCTCCCGGATGGTATCGGCCACGGCCACCACACCCAGCGCCTGCCCGTCAGCAGCCACGTACATGGCGGTCTTCCCGTCGGCTGACAGCCGGTCCGCCGCCTCCGGCAGGAGGCCCACATCCACGCTCTCGCGGTCCATCAGCTTGCGGTTGCCGATCAAGACCTGGCGGCCCTCCACGGTGGCGACCACACCGTGCCCAGGCACCGAGTCGAACGCTTCCGGGGGACGCACGTCCAGGCCCCTGTTCCTGGCCCCCGCGACAATCGCCTCCGCCAGCGGATGCTGAGACGGCTGATCTGCTCCAGCCGCAAGCCGCAGCAATTCCACTTCCTCCACGCCAGGCGCGGGCACCAGGTCGGTGAGCGCGGGCTTGCCTTCTGTCAGCGTGCCGGTCTTGTCGAAAATCACGGTGTCGATGAGGGCGGTGGCTTCCAGGGCCGCCGCGTTCTTGAACAGCACACCCTCCCGCGCGCCCTTGCCGACCCCGACGGTGATGGCGGTGGGTGTGGCGAGCGCGAGCGCATCCGGGCAGGCGATCACGATGGTGGAGACCGCCGCCGTCAGCGCGAAGACCACACTTGCTCCCAGGAGGTACCAGATGAGGAAAGCGAGGAGGCCTGAGCCCAGCGCCACGAACACCAGATACTTCCCGGCCGTGTCGGCCAGGCGCTGCGCGGGAGCCTTGCTGGCCTGCGCGTTTTGCACCATCTGCACGATGCGCGAGAGGGCGGTGTCACTTCCGACCGCGGTGGCGCGGAAGGTCAAGGCGCCATTCTGGTTGACGGTGCCGCCCGTCACCCTGGCTCCGGCCGTTTTCTGGACAGGAATGGGCTCGCCGGTGATCATGCTCTCGTCGACATAACTGCTGCCGGAGACGACGTCCCCGTCCACCGGCACCCGGTCTCCAGGCCGTACAGCGAGTTCATCTCCCACGACGACCTGCTCCAGGGGAAGCTCCACTTCCTGCCCATGGCGCACGACCCGTGCGGTTGCGGGTGCGAGCTTCAGGAGGGCTTCGACGGCGCGTCCTGTCGCGAAGCGGGAACGCATTTCCAACCAGTGGCCCAGCAGCGACAGGGTGGTCAACATCGCCGCCGCTTCGAAAAACACCTCGCCTCCGCCCAGGAACAGGGTCACGTAGACCGAGAACAGCCAGGAGACCAGGATGCCCGTGGCGATCAGGGTCATCATGTTCGCCTCGCGCCGCTTCAGGGCACGCCACGCCGCCGAGATGAACGGCCAGCCGCCCCACCACACCACTGGCGTGGACAGAATCAGCCCGAACCAGGCCATGGAGAGGCCGAAAGGCGGCATTGCCGTGAACCCTAAGGTTTCCCCGATGGGGGAATACAGCACCAGCGGGACTGTCAGAACCAGGCTGATCACGAAGCGGCGCAGCATGTCGTCCACCATGGACGCCCCATGCCCCGCGTGCTCGTCGTGGTTTACCGGCCCAGACGTGTCCCGGCCACCCTGCGCCATGGCCGCATGGTCATGGGTGGTCGCTCCTGAGACACCCGGCATCCGACCAGTCTGGTCATGTCCGCCATGTCCTCCCTCTGGGCGGCTCTGACCCACGGCTGCAGGGCGGTGGTCGCCATGCGCGGGGTGCTCGTGGCCAATGCCCGGATGGCCAGGCTGGGTGGTGGACGGCTCGCAGTCCTTGCAGGTACAGGGGTAGCCCGCGGCATGCAGCTGGCGGCGCAGCTCGGCCTCCTCGATGCGGCCAGGGTCATACCCGAGGTGGGCAACGGCGCGGGTGCGGTCGAGGTGCACGCTCTGCACTCCCGGAACCTGGGCGAGATCCCGCTCCAGGTCCGCGAACTCGGAACCGTCATAGCAATTCTTGAAGGAGACTTCCAGAACTCTGGACAGGCTGGGACTGCTTCCGGCATGGCCATGGTGGGCCTCGTGTGGTCGGGTCATTTCTTCACTGCCTTTCCGCCTCGGTGCGTGTGAGCCTGGCCGTTGCGCTCGCTCCCGGAGCTGTCCTGTGTTCAAGTTCTGTCAACCATTCGCGAGCAGCCGTTGCAGCTGTGGTCGCTGGTCGGCGAACGTGCCGAAGAAGAACAGGTCACCGAGAACCGTGATGGGGGCGATGCGGACGCCGTACCGGGTTTTGGCCTCCGTGGCGACAGCGGGATCGGTGAGGTCCCGCTCGTCGTAGGGAATGCCCTGCCGGTCGAGCCAGACTTTGAGCGCGCGGCAGTCCGGGCAGGTGGGCGTGGTGTACAGAGTGAGGGTCGGGGTGGACATGGGGGCTCCTGGAAAAGGTCTGCCGCACTGTTCTGGGTGGAGCGCGGACGTCGCGGGGGGCGGGGCGGAAAGCCGGACGTCCGCCATGGGACCCCGGGTTGGGGGATCAGGGACCTGAATGTGTGAGTCCGATGCCTGTCCATATGAAAAGAACTCCCGCCTTGGCAGTCCAACCCCGTCCGGGCTGTATTGGTATGCCGAAACCGCAGGCCCTGCTGTTGACGGTGCTCGATGGCTCACCGTTTCCCCAACCAACGCTATACCCTCCCTGGGGGGATGTCAAGAACACGAACTGAAGGCCTCTTCAGTCACGCACATCAGAGCCTGGGTTTGCCCGTATCCCCCTGGGCAGGATGGCCCAGAACCATCTCTATGGCCTGTGCTGCCAGCGCGCTCCCTGAAGTGCGGCCCTACGGATCAGGGTGCTGTCGGTCAGGACGTTGGCGCAGAAGACGGTGGAGGCCAGTCTCATGTATTTTCGCTTATGCGGAAATACGGATACCATGGAGTATGCGGCGCCATGCCCTGGCCATGCCACCCGACCCGCAGGACCTCGCGCACGTCACCGGCCTGTTTCAGGCACTGGCGGACTCCACCCGCCTCAGCCTGTTGCTGGCCCTGATCGACGCGGAGCGGACAGTCACCGACCTGAGCGAGACCCTGCGGCAACCACAGAGCACGGTCAGCCGCCACCTGGCGACGCTGCGGCACACCCGGCTGGTTCAGACCCGGCGCGACGGCCCGCGTGTGTACTACCGCCTGGCCGACGTCCACCTGACCCACCTGCTGACGGAGGCCTTCAGCCACGCGCAGCACGCGCGCCTCGGCCTTCCCGACCACCCGGCCGTGCCTGCCAGAGAGCCCCAGTGAACGCATACGCCACCTTCGCCGCGCTGCAAAATCCCCTTTTCGCCCGGCTCTACGCCGCGCAGACCGTGAGTCAGATCGGTGACGCGCTGACCTGGGTGGGCCTGGCCCTGCTCGCCGCTCAACTCGCCGGACCCGCCCAGGCGCCTGCCGTCCTGGCCGTTGCCCTGACGCTGCGCGTGACGGCCTTCGTGCTGCTCAGCCCCCTGGCGGGCGTCCTGGCTGACCGGATGAACCGCCGCACGATGCTCGCCGCCTGCCATTTCGGGCGGATGGTCGTGATCGGCCTGATGGTGTTTGCCGGTGCGGTATGGCAGGTGTACCTGCTGATGTTCTTGCTCAATGCCCTCACCGCGTTTTTTACTCCCGCCAACCAGGCGACCGTTCCCCTGGTGGTCGGGCGTGACGAGGCCCGCCCGGCCTTCGCGCTGTCCAGCGCGACCACGGAACTGCTCGGGATCCTCGGCCCGGGTCTGGCAGGTCTGCTCGCCGCAGGGCTGGGCGCTCGGGCCCTGTTTGTGGTGGACGCCGCCTCATTTCTGCTGGCGGGCCTGCTGATTCTGACCCTGCCAGCGTTGCGGGCTGAGCGCGGCAAGGTGCAGCACAGCAAGCTCGACGACGTGCGTGACGGGACGGCTCGGCTCTGGCGGGACCCACCGGTCCGGTTCGCGCTCCTGATGGAACTGGTCGCGGCCATTGCTGGCGCGCTGATCCTCACCGTGACCGTGGCCCGGATCCAGGGCGGTCTCCAGCTGGGCGACGCGCCGTTCGGCTGGGTGATGGCCGCCTATGGCCTGGGGGCGACCCTGGCGTCCCTGGCCGTCGGGGCAGCCGGGAAGCGCCTTCCCCTGACGCGTTTTATCGCGCTGGGGGCGCTGATCACCTCCGCGGCGATCCTGCCGGGAGACCTGCTGCCCCTGGGGGGGCTGATGGTGTTCTGGCTGCTGGCCGGCGTGGGGCAGAACTGGGTGAATCTGCCGACAGAAACCCTGCTGGCCGAACGGACCGAGGAGGCCGCGCAGGGCCGGGTGTACGGCGCGCATTTCGCGTGGAGTCACCTATGGTGGGCCTTCGCGTATCCGGTTGCGGGCTTCCTCGGCACACGCTTCCCGGACCGGGCGTTCCTGCTGGGTGGCCTGCTGTCGCTGCTGGTGCTGGCCGGAGTCTGGGTTACGCACCGCAAGCGTATGACCTGAGGAGACCGGGTGTCACGGGGAAACCGTTCAGAAGCCAATCGGGCCTTCGTCAGTGGATGGCCCTGGGTGGCCGACGCCGCGGGAGGTCGATTTTCCCCCGGGGTTTGTAGACCGAGAGCGTGGTCACCACCAGCAGCACCAGCGCTCCGCCACCGGCGTGGAGCACCATGGATTGCATCGCTCCCCGCAGCTCCGCGTTGGACAACGTCGCGGCGGTGGCCAGCCCGGCCACGCTGTGAATCCCCTCCATCTGGAGCAGCAGAATGCCGGTGGCGACGACCGTGAGGATCAGTTTGATCAGCACCCAGTAGTGGCGAAACAGGCCCCAGGGGGTCCCCAGTGCCTGAAGGATTCCCGTGACCAGGGCGGCCAGAGCCAGGGGGACGATGACGAACCGGGTGATCGGCTCCATCGCGATCGCAGCCGCGCGCGCCACCTGAGGATCCTGGCTGGTCAGACCCACGACCGCCAGCGCCAGAAATGCGGCCACTGCGCCGAGCCAGCCCACGGAAGCGGCGACGTGCGCCGTCAGCGTGAACCGGCGCAGGCTGGGGGTCATGGTCATCCGCCAGCAGCCTGGACGGAATACCCGCTGAACAGGACGTGCTGCGGCGTGAGGCTGGTCGAGGGAATATGACGACCTGGGCCATGGTTCTCACCGGCGAGCAGCTTCACAACCAATAGTAGCGTCAGCACCAGACCGGCCACCCCGAACAGCTTCACCCAGCGGGGGACGCCCTCGGCCGGGCTGTCACCAGGGCGCACGCGGGGACCGTTGTGGTCGTCGGAGGGCAGATCACTCATCGGCAGTTCCTCTGTCACGGGAGGGGAAAAAGTGTTCATCCGTGATGGCAGGAGTTTATAGAGACACTTTGTCTCTGTCAAATCAAGGTGTCTTGCGTGCGTCACTGCGTATACTGTGGATGTGCCAAAGCTGTGGACTGAAACGGTGGAAGCCCACCGCCGCGCAGTGCGTGACGCCACCCTGGACGCCACCGCCGCCCTGGTCGCCGAGCACGGACTGGCCGCTGTGACGATGTCCAGGATCGCCGAAGAGACCGGCATCGGGCGGGCGACCCTCTACAAGTACTTCGCGGACGTCAACGCGATTCTGATGGCCTGGCACGAGCGACAGGTCATGAGCCATCTCCACCACCTCGCGGCCATCCGTAACCAGGCCGGTGACCCCGGCCAGCAGCTCGAAGACGTTCTGGAGGCCTTCGCCCTCATTTCCCACGAGGATCACGGCACCGAGCTCACCGCGCTGCTGCACCGGGGTCCACACGTCGCGCGGGCACAGCAGCATCTCCAGGAGTTCGTTCAGAACCTGCTGGCGGAAGGCGCGCGGGCAGGGGTGCTCCGCAGTGACGTCGCACCCAGCGAGCTGGCCAGCTACTGTCTGCATGCCCTCACCGCAGCCAGCAGCCTGCCCTCCAAGGCCGCGGTGCAGCGCCTGGTCTCCGTTACCCTGGCCGGATTGCGGCCTCCTCTCCACTAGGAGTGGAAGAGGGACGTCCTACACTGCGCGGGTGCGTCTCTTCCTGCTCGTTTCCGGCTTGACCGTCCTGCTGGGCACTTCAGCCGTTGCCGCCCCCCGGGTGGGCACGCACACCGGCTTTACCCGCGTGGTGTTCGCGCTGCCCAAGACCACCACCGCCAGCGTGAAGGTTTCCGGGCAGACGGCCACCGTGAACCTGGGGCTGTCCCTATCGGCGGAGCGGGGTGCCCTGAACGCGCTGGGCATCACCGGGTACGCCGTCACGGGCCGCACGGTGACCCTCACGTTGGCCAAGGGGCATGGCCAGGCGAAGGCCAGCGTGCTTCCGGCAGCGGGTGGCCAGCCCGCCCGGCTGGTGATCGACGTTCCGACCGGTGCCGCGGCTGCGCGTGTGCCCGCCCGCCCGGCGGCATCCCCCGCGGCAGGGGTCCCCCGGCCCGTCAGCCGTCAGGCGGCCCGGCCACGGGTGGTTCTCGATCCCGGGCATGGTGGGAACGATTCCGGTATGGCCAGCGCCTGGGTGCGCGAGGCGGACGTCAACCTTGCGGTGTCGCTGATGGTCCGCCAGGAACTGGTGAAACGCGGAGTGGACGTGGTGATGACCCGCAGTTCCGACCGGCACCTCCATGCGGACAAACGCAAGGATCTGGACCTGCGCTCCCGGCTGGCCACCACCGGCACGGTCAGTGCGTTTGTCAGCATCCACACCAACGCGTCTGGCCCGGGGGCGCAGGGCATCGAGACGTTTTACTTCGGGCAGCCGCTGGCCGGGCAGGGACGCAGCACGGCCGTCTTCGAGAACGGCGGCGGCGCGGTCGGCGAGGCCCTCACGCGCAGCCTGACCAACAGCGCTCAGGGCATGCTGGGCGACCTGCTCGCGCAGGCGAAGCTGTCTTTCTCCCGGCAGCTCGCGCAGCAGGTGCAGTCCAACCTGATCCGCGCCACGGGCGCCGTGAGCCGCGGCGTCCGCACGGACGCGTTCTACGTGATCAGCAATCCCACGACGCCCGCCGTCCTGATCGAGCTGGGGTTCGGCTCACACCCGGTCGAAGGCCCGAAGCTCGCGCAGCCCGCGTACCAGCAGCGTCTCGCCGGGGCCATCACCAAAGCGCTCCTCGCGTTCCTGAACATCAAGTAGACGCCACACCCTCATCATGGCGTGAGGGCGTGGCTCCCGAGAAACAGTTAAGGTTCAGCAGACCAAGCTGCTGAACCGTGCGGGTTCGTTGGCACCGGGCCGAGCGAAGCCAACCGCCCAGGTGGACGGTGCCAGTTCGGAATCAGTGGGTTCAGGCGCTCAGGCTCTCCAGGAGGTGCTGGCAGGCTTGCTCACAGCGGCGGCAACTTTCGGCGCAGACGGCGCAGTGCTGCATGTTCATCTCGCGGGCGTGCATTTCACACTCCTGGCCGCAGGCTTGGCAGGCCGCGAGGCACGCCTGAAGCTGAGCGCGCATGACGCCTGGGTTGGACTGGGTGAGCCGCGAGAGGATCCGGCCGGTCGCGTTGCAGATGTCGGCGCAGTCGAGGTTGAGGCGGATACAGCTCACCAGGTGCATCAGGTGCTCGCGCTCCCCCAGGCAGGCATCGGCGCAGGCGGTACACACCTGCGCGCAGTCAAAACAAGCGGCGATACACTCCGCCAAAGTGCCCTGATCGAACAAGGTTTGAGGCTGAGGGTGGGTTTGCAGCATGTCCTGAATGTGTTGCGTCATGGTGGGCCTCCGTGGGGTCGAAAGGTGGGCGAAAGCGCTAGCGGGCGTCAGTCAGGGTTCCTCCTGAAGGGGCACACGAGACAGAGGCGTTGAAACCCCAGTCGCCGCCTCCCGACCACGTGACCCGGATGCAGCGCGGTCGTGGTATTCACCGTGTCAGTCTCCTGTAAAGATTCCCTGAGAACGCCCTTGTGGCGGGGGTCATATGGACGCCACAGAAGAGGCGCCCCTGGCTGCCTGGCGCCAGCCGGGTGGCTTAACACAACGGCAACAGTGCGCCGATACCCTGGAACGCGTGAAGTTTTCCCGGATCCTCCTGCCCGGCACCCTGCTGCTCGCTTCAGTGGCGGCGGCGGCGCCCTACGCCCAGCAGACCAGCTTTGGTGAGCCCTCGCCCCTGATTCAGGCGGCTCAGGCACAGACGAGCATTCCGGCCAGCTGGCTTCCCCTCCCGCCAAGCCGCGGGGGCCATCTGGAAGGCCCGGTCGTGGACGTCGCCCCCTTCAACGAGCTGATTCCCAGCTGGAATGTCACCGGGCTGGCCTCCAGTGCCCTCACTGTGGAAGTCCGGGTGCGGCGACCGGATGGCCGCTGGACACCGTATTTCGGTTTCGGATCGTGGAGTGCGGCCGGGACCCGGGCCAGCGCCCGCGTCATCCGTACGGCAGACGGGACGGTCAACACCGACACGCTGACGTTGCCGTTCCGCGCCACGGCCTTCCAGTACCGGGCGACGCTCGGTTCCGGCCTGAGCGCGCAGCTGCTGTCCTTCAACACGGCGGACACCGCCCTGCGGTTCCGCGGTCAGGGAGCGGCGGGCCAGCCGGGCGCCTGGAACAAGGTGCTGATGGTGCCGGGCCTGTCCCAGATGATCTACCCGAACGGCGGGCCCATCTGGTGCAGCCCGACGAGCGTCAGCATGATCCTGGGGTTCTGGAAGCGGCCTGTTCGGGTGCCGGACGCGGCCAAGGCCACGTACGACCGGATGTACGACGGCTTCGGCAACTGGCCGTTCAACACGGCGTACGCGGCCACGCAGGGATTGCAGGCCATGGTGACGCGCCTGGGCAGTCTGCGGGACGCCGAAGCGTACCTTCAGCGCGGCCTTCCGCTGGCGCTCAGCCTCCGCTTCAAGGCGGGTGAGCTGCCCGGAGGCCCCCTCTCCTGGTCGAACGGCCACCTGCTGGTCCTCACCGGATTCGACGCCCAGGGCAACCCGGTCGTGAATGACCCGGCGGCCAGGAACGACGCCAGCGTCAAGCGCACCTACCCGCGCGCCGTCTTCGAGCGGTTGTGGCTGAACCACGCGGGTGGCATGGCCTACGTGATGGCCCCCCGTCCATGACGACTCACGCGAAAGGTCCAACAAGCATGCCTGACCTGTGTCGGTTCACCCTGCTCCTCGCCTGCCTGAGTGGCGCCGCCCTGGCTCAGGCGCAGCCGTACAGCAAAGAGCCGCTGTCGATCGAGCGCATGCGGGCCCGCTCGTACCCCGGCAGCACCCTGACGACCCGGCAGACGCTCTCGCCCGGCGCGACCTATGCCCGGCGTGTCGTGTCGTACCAGTCAGAGGGGTTGCGCATTGACGCGCTGCTGACCGTGCCCAGCGGGACACCGCCGAAAGGTGGCTGGCCGGCCATCGTGTTCAACCACGGCTACATTCCCCCGCAGCAGTACCGCACCACGGAGCGGTACGTCGCGTACGTGGACGCGTTCGCGCGCGCCGGGTTCGTCGTCCTGAAGCCCGACTACCGCGGCCACGGGAATTCCCAGGGCAAGCCGGCAGGGACGGCGTACTGGTCCCCCGAGTACACCACCGACGTCCTGAACGCCTTCTCGTCCTTACGGAAGCTGGGGAGCGTGAACCCCGCACGGATCGGCATGTGGGGTCACTCGATGGGCGGGCACATCACCCTGCGCGCCATGGTCATCAATCCGCAGATCAAGGCCGGCAACATCTGGGCGGGCGTCGTCGGTCCGTACGACCTGATTTTCAAAGACCTGCCCCGCTGGGGCAGCAGTGCGGCCAGCACGGACCCGCGCGCGCAGATGCTGGCGAAGTACGGCACGCCCGCCCAAAGCCCGGCCCTGTACCGGGCGATTTCTCCCAACTCCTTTCTCGCGGACCTGGGGGGGCGCCCCGTGCAGCTGCATCACGGCACGGGGGACACGCACGTGCCCGTCTCGTTCTCGCAGGCGCTCGCAAGGGGACTCAAGACCGCTGGGCAGCCCCACACCCTCTTCACCTACCCGGGAGACGACCACAATCTCAGCCGGAATCTGGGCGTGGCGCTCAGACGGTCCGTGGAGTTTTTCAAGAAAAGCCTCTAGCGCGGCAGGCGCCGTGAGGCGTCCCGCAGTCAGGAACCAACATGAACCACACCGTCATTCCCCAGCCGCCGCTGTCCACCCGCAAGACTGCACATTCCTGCCGCGTCCTGCTCCTGGTGGCCGCGCTTCTGGCGGGCGCCGCCGACGCTTACACCGTCAGACCGGGCGACACCCTGTACCGTCTCGCGCAGGTCCACGGCACGACCGTCACGGAACTCGTACGGCTAAACGGTCTGACGGGCACGGGCCTCGAGGTCGGCCAGTTCCTTCGGCTACCGGGCGAGGGCCCGGCCCTGGGGACCGCTGCTTCCGCGCCGACCACCCCGGCCGACCTGTCCTCGGGAATTAGTGGGGTGACAGTCACCGCGCCCGTGACGCTGCGGATGGGGGACGCCTTCGTCCTGCGCCTGAACGGCCCCAGAGCCGGGCAGGCCACCGTGCGTTTTCCCAGCGAGGTGGGTGAGGACGTCCGCCTGCCCGCTGAGCGCTTGAGCCCCGTCGCCGTGGGAAGCGAGTACCTGGTGCTGGGACGCGCCGTTCTCGGAAAAAGCACGCCCCTGGAGTATGAGGTTCAGGTGGGCCAGGAGGTGGCGCGCGGCCGGATTCCCGTCACCGGGCTGGCGCAGCCTCTCCAACGGCTGAACCTCCCGCGCAGCGTCGCGAGCAAGCTCGAAGACCCGGCCCGGAAGGCGGAGGACGCCGCGGTGGAGCGGGCGTACGCCCGGCGGACCGCCCAGGCGTGGTCGCAGCCTTTTCAACCGGCGGCGAAGGTGCGGGCGCAGAGCAGCGCGTTCGGGCAGCCGCGGACGTATGTGGCTGGCGGGCCCGTCGGGTACCACTACGGGACGGACTACCTGGCGCCCGCCGGAACTCCCGTGACGGCCGTGAATGCCGGGACAGTCGTTGTGGCGGGCATGTACCCGGTGCGCGGGGGGCTGGTCGTGATTGATCACGGCGCGGGAGTGACGAGCATGTACTTCCATCAGCGTGCGGTGACGGTCAAAGTCGGGCAGCAGGTCACCCGCGGGCAGAAGGTCGGGGAGGTCGGCAGCACCGGGCTCAGCACCGGGGCACACCTGCACCTCGAGATGCGGGTGCGTGGTGAGGGCACGGACCCGGCGGGGTGGATGAACCGTCTCTGGCCGAAATAGACAGCGGCTCCAGAGCGGGCCACCCTCGCTGAACTACCTGTGGTGAGGCCGTGTTGACCACCAATTTTTGCAGGATCGCGGCTGTCGGCATCTTCAATTGGCTGACATATTTGGAGCTCATGAAATTCCCCCTCCCCTCGTAGGGGGTCAGATCAACGTACAGGGCGTCGTTTCGTGCTCTCACGCAGGGGGGGATTCAGTCTGGCGACGGATCTCGAGCCTGCCCGTCGCAGGGGACTGACTGGCGTTTGTCGTCCTGTACTGTATTTTTTCAACTGGGTGATGGCTTGCATTCCCCGACAATGAGGATTATGGTGGTACCCACCCGGGGGGATTGAATTTGAAGTCTGGCACGCTCAGCGCGTGTCCGGGGCAGGTCGTGTCACACCATTCGTCGTGCTCGCATGACCACCGGTGAAACACCGGTGTGGGAGGTCACCTATGAGACGGAGCCCAGTTGCCCGCTTTCTCACTGCTGCCTTGGCAGTCGCCCTCGCGACCACCGCGTATGCCGGACACACCGGGAAGCGCATCGTGCTGGCGATTCCCCAGGACGAAGGCGAACTCTCGCCGTTCACGTACGTCACCGGCTACCCCGGATACAACCTGATGAGCCTCGTGTACGACACGTTGTTCGTCAACGACCTCAACGACGTGCCCCGGCCGTGGCTGGTCGAGTCGTACTCGGTGAAGGACGGGAAGGTCTGGACGCTGAAGTTAAAAGACGACGTCAAGTGGCACGATGGTCGACCCCTCACCAGCGCGGACGTCAAGTTCAGCTTCGAGTACTACAAGAAGTACCCGGTCGTGGGCCGCTTCGCCTCGGCGGTGCGCCCCATCACCAGCATCCGCACCCCGGACGCGCGCACGGTGATCATCACCCTCGAGCAGCCGGGCGCCAATTTCCTGCTTCAACCTCTTGCGGACGCGCCCATCTTGCCCAGACACATCTGGGAGAGCGTCACCGCTCCGAAGACGTTCAAGAACGTCATCGGCTCCGGACCCTACAAACTCGTCGACCACAAGACCGACCAGTCCTACCGTCTGACGGAGAATGCGGAGTACTTCGCCGCCAAGCCCGGTGCCGATGAGGTGGTTCTGGCGGTCATTCCGGATCCGACCTCCATGTTCCAGGCGCTCCAGGCCGGGCAGATCAACGCCGCCGCGCGTGAAGTGCCGCCGGAACTCATTCAACGGTTCGCCGGGAACGCCCGCCTGAAGACCCTGCGGGGTCCCAGCTACACGAGTACGCTCTTGCAGTTCAACACCACCACCGCGCCGTTTAACAACGTGGGGTTCCGGCGGGTGGTCGCCGGACTGGTCAACAACAAGGCGCTGGTCGAAACGATCCTCCTGGGCAACGGCACTCCCGGCACTGCGGGCTTCGTGCACCCGGACAGTCCCTTCTTCAGCAAAGCGGCCCCGACCTACCCGAAAATGACGGTGGCGCAGGCGAACAGCACGCTGGATACCCTCGGTTTCAAGCTCAACCGCGCTGGAGTCCGGATGGGCAGAGATGGCAAGCCACTCAACCTGACGTTCCTGGTGGCCTCCAACAACCCGCAGCGGATTCGCGCGGCGGAGATCATCGCCTCGCAGCTGCGCCCGACGGGCATCCGGCTCACCATCAAGTCCCTGGATCCCACGACGGTTCAGCAGGCCCTGTGGCCCGATTTCGACGTCGCGAAAGGCCGCAATTTCGACGTGGCCATGTGGGGCTGGTCGGCGCCCGTTCAATCGCAGCTCAACCTGGCGGGATTGTTCCACTCGAACCCCGTGATCGGGACCCTGAACGTCGGTGGGTACCGGAACAAGACCGTGGACACGTTGACCACGCGCATGCTGACGACGGTGAATGCCGATGCCCGCGAGACGCTGGCCGCACGCGTTCAGGAGATCATCGCCAAGGATCTGCCGTTCCTGACGTTGTGGTACCCCGACACGGTGTACGCCTTTGACGCGAATGCGTACGACGGCTGGAAGTTCCAGAAGGGGCAGGGCATCATCAACAAGCGTTCGTTCTTGAGGTAAGGGGACGTCATGCTGGAGCGGGTCGGACAGTACGTTCTCGTGTTGATCGCTGCGATCAGCCTCAACTTCTTCCTGCCGCGGGCCATGCCCGGCTCCCCCTTGCAGTTCCTCGCGGGCGAGGACGTGGCCCTGCTGCCCGCCGAAGACCGCCAGGCGTTGCTCGCCCGCACGGGCCTCGATCAGCCGCTGATGGTGCAGTACGGGAAGTACGTGGGGTCGCTCGCGCGCGGGGATCTGGGCTACTCGTATCAGGCGAACAAGCCCGTATTGACCATGCTGATGGAACGGCTGCCGTGGACCCTGCTGCTCACCGGCTCGGCGCTCCTGCTCTCGACCGTCTTCGGCGTGATCGTGGGGGCGCTGGCCGCCTGGCGCCGCAATGGCTGGCTGGACCACGCCACCCTCACGTCCTCAATCCTGCTCGACTCTGTGCCCTCCTTCTGGCTGGGCATGATGCTCGTCGCGTTGTTCGCCGTGCAGTGGCCCCTGTTCCCGGTCTTCGGCGCGCGGACGCCCTGGTCGAGTCTGACGGGTTGGGCCAACGTCATGGACATCGCCCGGCACCTGGTGTTGCCGGTCGTGACCCTGACGCTGGTGAGCTTGTCCGGGACGTTCCTGGTGATGCGCTACGCGATGCTTTCGGTGCTGGGCGAGGATTACATCCGCACGGCCCGTGCCAAAGGCGTCAGCGAACGCCAGGTCCTGTATAAGCACGCCCTTCGGAACGCCTCCATGCCGGTGTTCACGGTGTTTATGCTGAATCTCGGGACCCTGGTGGGGGGGGCCGTCGTGATTGAGACCGTCTTCGCCTTCCCAGGCCTCGGACGGATGCTCTTCGAGGCGGCCAGCAACCGCGATTACCCGCTGTTACAGGGAGCTTTCCTGATGGTCACCCTCTCCATTCTCGCGGGGAACATTCTGGCCGACCTGGTCTACCCGCTGCTCGATCCCCGTGTCCGGGTGCAACGTGGCTAGTTCTTCGGCGCCTGTCCTGACCTCACGCGCCGATCCACCGCCTGCCGGTGGCCTGAGATCTGCCGTGTCGATGCTGCTCTCCACCTGGATGGGCCGAACTGGCCTGGCCCTGCTGCTGTTCTTGCTCTTCCTCGCTGGTGCGGGTCCCTGGATCGCCCCCTACGATGCGGCCGCGCAGACCGGCGCACCGTTCTCCGCGCCCAGTGCCGCGCACTGGCTGGGAACCAACGACATCGGGCAGGACATCCTGTCGGAGTTGATCGTCGGCACGCGCGTGTCGCTCAGCATCGGCTTTACCGCAGCGGCGCTCGCCATCGTGATCGGCACCCTGGTGGGGGTCATCGCGGGCTTTCTGGGAGGCCGCACCGACGCCACCCTGATGCGCCTGGTCGACGTCGTGCTGGTGCTGCCGTTCATTCCGCTGATGATCGTCCTGGCCGCCTTTTTCGGGGCGAGCGCCGGAAACCTGATCATCGCCATTTCGCTGCTGATCTGGGCGCGTCCCGCCCGGGTCATCCGCTCCAGTGCCCTGGGCATCCGGAACCTGACGTACGTCGAGGGTGCGCAGGCACTCGGCGCGTCGAACCTGCACATCCTCTGGAAACACGTGCTGCCGGGCGTCTTGCCCATTGCCGTCTCGCAGTTCATTCTGGCCGCGTCCAGCAGCATCCTGATCGAAGCGTCCCTGGCCTTCCTGGGCCTGGGCGACCCGATCCGCAAAAGCTGGGGGACCGTGCTGTACTACGCGCAGATCCGCGGAGCGTTTCTCAATGGTTCGTGGCCATGGTGGGTCGTGCCTCCCGGTGTGCTGATCTCCATGGCGGTGCTCGGGTTCGCCCTGACGGGCCGCGCCATCGAAGCGGCGTTGTTTCCCCGCCTTCAACAGCGCCAGTAAAGGAGCCTCATGCCCAGAACCCTACTGATGTTGGCCACTTTTGGTCTTGAAATCGTGGAAGTGGGCGGAACCCTGGCCAAACACGTGGCCGCCGGAGACACCGTGCATGCTGCGGTGACGCTGGCCCGACCCGAGTCGCGGGCCGGCATCGAGGCCGCTGCGCGCGTTCTGGGCGTGCAATCGGTCCGGTTTCTGGACTTTACCGCGGGGGAGGTGAGCCTGGACCTGCCGTCCAAGATCACCCTGGTGAGCTTGTTCCGCGAACTTCACCCGGACATCCTGATCACGCAGGAACCGGAACATTCGTACCAGGATCTGGACCCGGACCGCCGTGTGGCGATGCTGCTCTACCTCGAGGCCGCGGCCATCGCGGGCCGCAGCTGGCGACAGGAGGAATGCGGCGGGCATCCCCCACACCTGATTCCGTCCGTGTACTTTATGACGCCCCTGCACCCCAACTGCGTGGTGGAGATTGGCAGCACGTTCGCCCTCAAACAGCAGGCCATGAATGTCCTGGAAAGTCAGATGCGCTTCACGGCACAGATGCTCCGGAGCCGGCTGGACGCAGGCGCACTCCAGCACATCGTTCCCAATGGGGAGGTGGGTGGCGACGACCTGGAACTCGGACGGGCCCTGCATCTGGAAATGAACAAGGCCGACGCCCTGAGTCACGGCCTGCTGAGCCACAGCGGAGCCACGCTGGCCGAGGCGTTCCGGCACATGAATCCTTTTCGGCTGGAGGCCCTGCTGTGAGACGCGACCGGTTTTTCAAGCGGTGCCGTCTGCAAGGCCACTCGGCCCCCTGTGCTGCGGGCGCCGTCCCTCGCCTGAGCGTGGCGGCGAGCCGATGACCACCACCACGAAAGACAGCCCTTGCGTGCATGGGGAACACACCTTGTGCATGCCCGAGTCCAGCCGCAAAGCAGCCCGGCGGCGCCTCGCCATCGCCCATGGCCATCTGGAAAGCATTCAGAGGATGCTGGAAAACCCGGACGTGTACTGCGTGGATGTCCTCAAACAGCTCAAGGCCGTGCAGGGCGCCCTGGCCGGGACCGGTGAGGTGGTCCTGCGGGGTCACCTGGAAGCGCACGTGGCCACCGCGGAGTCCAGGGGTGACACCTCGGAGATCGTGAATGAGCTGATGCACGCCCTCAAATACACTTGAAGCGGCCCCACGGCGGTCCGGTGGAGGGGTTGCTGAGGCTCACCCTGGGGTGGAATCCAAACAGCGGTCTACCAGGAAGGTAGACCGCTGCCGTGACGCTCTGGCGCTCAGGTGTACTTGAGGGCTTCCATCAATTCTTCGACGATCTCGACGCTGTCACCGCGCGTGGAGGCGGTGGCGACGTGGGCTTCCAGGTGACCCCGCAGCACGACCTCGCCTGCGCCGGACAGTGCTCCCTGCACGGCTTTGAGCTGCCGGAGCACGTCGACGCAGTACGCATCTTCCTTGTCCAGCATGGTGACGATGCTGTCCAGGTGACCCCGGGCAATCTTCAGCCGCCGCGCCGCGCGTTTGCGGGCGTCCTCGGGCATGCACAGGTGGCCCGGCGCGGCCGCGTGACAGGCAGCGGGACCGGCTTTCGCGGCCGTCACTTTAGGCGCGGACCTGGGCGCCGTAGCCTTCTTCCGTGACGGCGGCGATGAGGGCCTGAGGATCCGCTTCTCCCTGGACGCTGGCCATGCCGCCTTGCAGATCGACGCGAACGTCCTGCACGCCGGGGACACTCTTGAGCGCGTTCTTAACGGCCGTCTCGCAGTGGCCGCAGGTCATTCCATTGACAGTCAGTTCGGTGGTCATGGGTCAAGCCTAAACCCTGGAGGGGGGGATGTCAAGCGTATAACACTGCACTAATCGGCGGGTTTTGCCCATAGTGCCGACAGGAAGGGTTGTCACCGGGAGGTTCCTGACGTATGCTTCTGCTATACCCCCTGGAGGGGGATAGGAGAAGCCATGAGCAAAACAATGGAGCTGGGTGTGCAGGGCATGACCTGTGCCAGTTGCGTGGGGCGCGTCGAGCGGGGCCTGAAGAAGGTGACGGGTGTCGAGACCGCCACCGTGAACCTGGCCACCGAGCGCGCCACCGTCACCTACGACCCGCAGCAGACGGACCCGCAGGCCCTCCTCGCGAAGGTCAAGGATATTGGGTACGAGCCGCTGGTGGGCGAGGCTGACCTGAGCATTCAGGGTATGACCTGCGCGAGTTGCGTGGGCCGGGTCGAGCGCGCCCTGCGCAAAGTCGACGGCGTCCTGGACGCCACCGTGAACCTGGCCACCGAGCGCGCTTCCGTCCGTTACCTGCCGTCGGCCGTGAGCGTGGGCCAGCTCAAGGCCGTGGTGACCGCCGCGGGGTACGAAGTCCTGGACACCGGGGCGGGAGCGGACCGCAGCGACCAAGAACGTGAGGCCCGCGAGCAGGAAGTCCGGTCGCTGCGCCGGGCCGTGACCTTCAGCGCCATCTTCGCCATTCCCCTGGCCATCCTGGCGATGGTCCCGATGCTCGTGCCCGCCGTGAACGACTGGCTGATGGGAACTTTCGGACACGGGGTCATGACCACCCTGAACTGGGTCATGCTCGCCCTCGCCGTGCCTGTGCAGTTCGGCCCCGGGATGCGCTTCTACCGCCTGGGCTGGAAGGCGCTGAAAAACCGCTCCCCCGACATGAACTCCCTGGTGATGATCGGCACCTCGGCGGCCTTCTTCTACTCACTGGTCGTCACGCTCGCGCCGCAGGTCTTTCCCGAAGGCACCGCGCACGTGTACTACGAAGCGGCCGCCGTTGTGATCACCCTGATCCTGCTGGGCAAGTACTTCGAGGCCATCGCCAAGGGACGAAGCAGCGAGGCGATGAAGAAGTTGCTGAGCCTCCAGGCGAAGACGGCGCGGGTGGTCCGGGGCGGCCAGGAACTCGAACTGCCCACGGACGAGGTGCTGATCGGCGACCTGATCTCCGTCCGTCCCGGCGAGAAGATCCCCGTCGACGGCGAGGTCACCCTGGGCAATTCCTTCGTGGACGAGAGCATGATCACCGGCGAACCGATCCCCGTCGCCAAGCAGACCGGCGCGGCGGTCGTCGGCGGCACCATCAACCAGAACGGCGCCTTTCAGTTCAGGGCGACCAGGATCGGGGCGGATACGGCTCTCGCGCAGATCATCAAGCTGGTGGAGAGCGCCCAAGGCAGCAAACCCCCCATCCAGGGCCTCGCGGACCGGGTCGTCTCGGTGTTCGTCCCGGTCGTCATCGGCATCGCCGCCCTGACGTTCCTGATCTGGATGCTGGCGGGCGGGAGCACCGCCCTCTCGTTCGCCCTGGTCACGACCGTCGCGGTGCTGATCATCGCCTGCCCCTGCGCGATGGGACTCGCCACGCCGACCAGCATCATGGTGGGCACCGGCAAGGCCGCGGAACTGGGCGTGCTGTTCCGCAGCGGCACCGCCCTCGAAGGCTTGCAAGGCGTGAACGTGGTCGCTGTGGACAAGACGGGCACCCTGACCAAGGGGAAGCCCGAACTCACCGACTTGGTGACGGCCCCCGGCTTCGACCGGACCGAGGTGCTCAAGCTGGTCGCGGCGGCCGAAGAGCAGAGTGAGCACCCCATCGCCCGCGCCATCGTGGACGCGGCGAAGAGGGAAGGCATGGCCATCCTCCCCCTGGAGAGCTTCGAGGCGGTGCCCGGCTACGGCCTGGAGGCGCGCGTGGAAGGCCGCCTGGTGCAGGTCGGCGCCGACCGCTACATGCACAGGCTCGGGCTGAACGTGGGCGAGTTCACCGCGCAGGCCGAACGGCTCGGAGACGAGGGCAAGAGTCCGCTGTACGCGGCCATTGACAGTCAACTCGCCGCCGTGATCGCCGTGGCCGACCCGATCAAGGAGGGCAGCCCCGAGGCGGTTCAGGCGCTGCACCGCCAGGGCCTCAAGGTCGCCATGATCACCGGGGACAATGCCCGGACCGCGAACGCCATCGCCCGCCAGCTCGGCATCGACGAGGTGCTCGCCGAGGTGCTGCCCAGCGGGAAGAGTGACGCCGTGAAGGCGTTGCAGGCCAAGGGGCAGAAGGTGGCTTTCGTGGGAGACGGCATCAACGACGCTCCGGCGCTCGCCCAGGCCGACGTGGGCCTCGCCATCGGCACCGGGACCGACGTGGCCGTCGAGACCGCCGACGTGATCCTGATGTCGGGCGACCTGCGCGGCGTGCCCAATGCCTACGCGCTCTCACGTGCCACCCTGCGGAACATCAAGCTCAACCTGTTCTGGGCCTTCGCGTACAACATCGTGTTGATTCCGGTCGCGGCGGGCGTGCTGTACCCGGCCTTCGGTTGGCTGCTCAGCCCGGTGCTCGCCGCCGCCGCGATGGGCTTTTCCAGCATCTTCGTGCTGACCAACGCCCTGAGATTACGCGGGTTCAAGCCACCCGTTCGCCCGCAGCCGGTTTCCGTGGCTCCCCAGCGGCCGCTGCTCGATGCCCGCGTCTGACTGTGATCAAGTGGGCGCCTACACTTTTCCTCACAGGAGTTTTCCCATGACCAAACTGACTGTTGGACCCTGGATCGCCGCTCAGAAGCTTCCTCACCGTGACGTCTCGCGCAACCGCCCCGCCTTCCTGGAACGCACCCGGGTGCGGCAGGATACGCAGTCAGTCGCTGGCTTTCCCCTGGTGGGTCTGGGAGGCAGCTGCGGGAAGCCGTGCTTCGCCTTGCCTTACGTGCTCACGTGGACCGAAGAAAACACCCAGCAGCTTGAGGAGGTAGCGGCCGAGTTCGGGTGCTATGTCGAGTACGGCGTGTACCCCCACTTGAAGCTGCACGAGAACGATCAGGAGGTGGCCGCGGTGCAGGACTGGACGACGTCCGCCACCGTGTACCTGCGCCCCGGGTACGATCGGGCCGAGGAACTGCTGGTTCGGCTCGCCGACACGCTGAACCCGGCTTCCTCCTGAGGCGAGCGTTCTCGGAACCCGGGCGGCCGAGGACTCCTCGGCCGCCCTTCTTGTTCCTGGACCTGCCCCGCTTTTGCCGTTCTTCCGCTCATTGCATGCACCGGGTCGCCTACGGATCTGATGCTCGCTTGATCTTACTCACGACGCCCTCGGTCGGCCCGTTGCTCGGGCGCAGGGTCATGCTGGCCAAGAGGGCCTCTTGCTCCCCACAGGACTGGTCGCCAGCGTTTGGGGAGCAGGCAGGCCGTAGGAAGTGACTGGCTCCACCCGCCCATCAAGGCGGGAAACGCGGTGAGGCTCGCCCGGCAGGATGGCTGGCAATCGCTGCCAGGGAAGAAGGGGGAAAGTACACCAGGAACGGCTTCCTTCTGGGGCGAGACGGGCAGGACGTGGGCGGTCCTCTGCCCGCGCCAAGGTTCAGGGTGCTGAGGGGGCCGCGCCACCCCTCATACCGGGCATCGTCTCGTGATCCATACCGGGCATGGGAGGCAGACTGGGGTCCATCGCAGGAGTGGTGATCAGGCCGCGGTCCGACATCGAGTTGGCCAGCCAGGCCGCACCCAGGACTGCCGCCAGCACAAGGAGGGCGCCCAGCCAGAAGCCGGACCTCCCACGGCGAGACGGTGAGGGCGTCACCGGGATACCCGGCTGGGAGGAGGACGAACGGAAGAGACAGCGGATGTGGGTATAGGCATGGGGGAGACCCTCCGCCGGAAGCTTAGGCAGGGGCTGTTAGGTCCGTGTAAAGGTCTTTTGATTGCACCTGAACTCGACTCCTGTGCCGTGCAGCCCATGAGCGACCACCTGGCCTCCCGCGCCTGACGAGCCGGGCCTATACCCAGCTCAACGACGTGGACCGGGTGGTGGCGGACGTGCGGCAGGTGATGCGGTGACGTGGACGCTTCGGCGTTCCTGGAAGGCTGGACGGCTCGTGCTCGCTGCTGCGGTGGCCGGGCTGGCGGTCCTGGGCGGGTGGTGGTTCACGGTAGAGCGCCGATGGCAGGGCGAGGTGTACTGCATCGAGCGGCCGGGCACGCTGTGGAACGGCCTGGCGCCGCTGCCAAGTGGTCTGACGCCGGAGTGTCCGACCTACAGCCGGGCCTACCGGCAGGAGGTTCGCCAGGGGCTTGCCCGCATCGAGCAGTACCGGCTGTCCGGCTGGCAACCGAAGGCCCTGCTCGATCCGTTCAAGCGGGCGGGCTACTGGCAACTTAATGACCCGTTGCCGAGCAACTACGCGGCCTTCTTGAGCTGGGAAAGCGACGTAGTGCAGTACCTCGCCACCCGGGAGGAGGGCACCACGCTCGTCGCCATCAGCGGTCGGCCGTGAGGTTGTTCTCTCCTGGACGTTCAAATGGGGACAGGAGAGGAGGTTGAGAGCGCCTTGGCGTTTCTTCCGTGCCGCTGCTGGCGCGATCCCTCTACCCCAGCACCACGGCTTCTCCGTTAACGACAATGGAACGATCTGCCCTCCTCCCTCGGGGCGAACTCCTCTCGCGCCTACACCTGTACTTCTGTACAGACTTGCCTCCGACATTGCTACAGTCAGGTATGCCCCGTCTCGCCCTCCTCGCGCTGATTACCCTGTGCATCGTCCTCGACCTCGCCCTCAAAAGCTGGGCTCGCGCGGAGTTGCCCGGGGAGGTGCGGCCCTGGCTCCTCGGCGTCCTCGACCTGACCCTGACCTACAACACCGGCGCGGCGTGGAGCCTTCTGTCCGGCGCCGCCCTGCCCCTCGCCCTGGTGCGTGGGGCGGTGGGGCTGGGCCTGGTCGTCTTCCTGCTGCGGCGCCCCCGGCCCACCGGGCAGGCCCTCGCGCTCAGCCTGATCGCCGGGGGGGCCCTCGGCAACGCCCTCGACGGTCTGATCGCCGGGCGCGTGACGGACATGCTGGCCTCACCGGCGCTGTCGGCGGTCACCCGCGCCCTGGGACAGGGCGACTTCCCGGTGTTCAACCTCGCGGACGTCTGGGTGGTCTGGGGGGTGCTGCTCCTGCTGCTCAGCGAGTGGGTTCGGGCGCGCCGCACCCGCGGCGTGGTGCCCGCATGACGGGGCCTGCGCGCGGAACCTTCCCGCCTGGCCCCCCGGACGGCGGGCGGGCCCCATCCGAGGTCGAGGATCAGCGGCTGGCCCGGCTGGGAGGCGCTGGCGCCCTGCTGGCGGGTCTGCTGTTCCTGCTCTCCCTGGTTTACGTGTATGGCGTCCTGGCCCAGGCCGGGCTGGACGTTGAGATGTTCGACGATCAGGCGCGTCTGTTGCCCTGGGTGGCCGAGCACGCCCGCGCCTACACCGGCTTGTGGTGGCTGACCCTGCTCTCCACCCTGGCCGTGCTGCCCGCACCGCTGGCGCTGCATGACCGGCTGCGATATGGGGCCCGAGGTGTCTCCCGCGTCGCGGCCGTGGCCGGGCTGGGTGGCGTGGTCTTCGGGCTGGCCGCCCCGCTCGTGCTGGCCGCCGCGTCGCCCATCCTGGCGCAGAGCTACGTGCAGGCCTCCGGGGAGACGCGGGACGCGGTGCAGGTCATGGGCCGGATGGTCGGGGACCTAGCCCTCCACCTGCGCCTGGGATCGGACCTGCTCCTCGGCGTGTGGTTGGGTGTGAGTGGGGGTCTGCTGCTGCGCCTGCGACAAAACGCCATCTTGGGCACGTGGTTCCTGGTGACGGCGGTGCTCGCGGGCGTGGTGATCGCCACCAAACCGCTGGGGATCGCGGACCTAGAACCGTTCCTCGCGCCGGTGCTGAGCCTCGCGTACCTGGGGCTGGGCACGGCGCTCCTGCGTGGTGCGGGGGCCACCCGGGCACCCACCGGCACACCGCGCCCACCTGCATGATGGCTCCCATCTCAGCTCTGTTTCCTGGTGTGCCTAGCAAGGTGGACGGCTTGATGGTGGAAGTGGTGCTGGACGAACCGGGCACCCCACCCCAGGCCGGGGATACGGTGTCCGACCCGGCCGGGAACGACGACCGGGTCTTGCAGAGTCTCAGCCTGGGCGCGGCCCAGGGATGGTGGCTGATCGAGGGCCAGCTCATCCTCTGAAATCAGCGGGGCGTCCTCTTCACCCTCCACCGGGCACACGCGAGCCCCAGGAGGCCCAGGGCTGATCCCCCCACCGGCCAGTTCCCCAGCCGGACGTACCAGGTCTGCCCTTCCTGCAAGGCAAAGCGCGCCTGAAGCGTTCCCGCCTGCTTGACCGGCAGCGCCTGCGTCACCCGGCCGCGCGGGTCGATCACTGCCGTCACGCCGATGTTGCCCGCGCGCAGCAGGAAGCGCCGGGTCTCAATGGCCCGCACCCGGCCCAGTTGGAAGTGCTGCGCCACCCCGTTCCCCGCGTTGAACCAGCCGTCGTTGGACACGTTGACGAGCACGGCCGCCCCGTCCTGCACCAGGCCGCGGGCAATCCCAGGAAATACGCTCTCGTAACACACGTACGCCCCGTACGCCACCCCGCCCAGCGTCAGCGGCCGGTCGAGGCGACCTGGAAGGAGGCCCGTCAGGTCGGGCAGCCCCAGCGCCCGGAAGACCCGCCCGTACAGTGGGGCCAGGGATTCACGCAGCGGGAAGTACTCGGCGAACGGCACCCGCCGCCGTTTGTCGTAGGCGGCCGCTAGGCCGCCGTCCCACGCCTCGACCCGGTTCTGACCCGGGTGGGCGACGCCGATCAGCAGGGGCCGGGCGGGCAGGCGGGCCAGGTCATCCCCCGTAACGGCCGTTTCCGGCCAGATGGCGACGTCTCCAGCCGCAGTGGAACTGAGACGGGCGTAGACCGGCAGCGGGTCGGCCCTGCCCGCGACCTTGTCCAGCGGGTTGAGGTTGCCCTGGACCAGCAGCGCCTGGTGGGTCGGTGGCGTGACCTCTGGCCGCGTCAGCCCGTACGCCAGTGCCAGACCCCAGACGGGCAGCACCAGCGCGAGGGGACGAACCTCTCGCCGGGCCAGGCTGGCGAGCGCCGCCGCCAGGGTCGTGACGAGCAGGCTGGCGAGCAGGACGCCGCCGAGGTCAGCCACCTGGATCAGCGGGGTGGGCAGCAGCGTGTAGCCTAGCGTGCCCCAGGGAAAGGCGAAGGGCCCCAGGTGCCGCAGCCACTCCAGCAGCACCCACCCGAACGCCAGGCCCCAGACCCGCCCCAGGAAGGTGGGAAACAGCCGCGCCACCAGCAGCCCCAGCAGCGCGTAAAAGGCTCCTTCGAGCACGAACAGCGCCGGGAAGAGCAGCGCGCCCGCCACGCCGAAGAGCTGCGCGAAGCTGAGCGGCAGGAACAGCAGGTGCAGGGCGAAGAAGGCGGTCATCCCCCAGAACAGCCGGGCAGCGACCACGCGCGGGGCCGCCGGGTTACAGACCCACCACAGCAGCGCGGCGAGCGGCAGCGGGGTCAGGACACTCCAGCCGTACGGCACGGCCGTCAGCGCCAGCGCGGCCCCCAGCAGCATGGACAGCAGGACGGCCGCCAGACCGGACTTGTTCCTCTTCATGCACACACGCTCCCCGACCAAGAGCACCCCGCTGTGCTTGATATCTGTACATTCATACAGATATCTTAGGGCATGACAGGTTTCCCCTCCACCTCAGGGACGCCCCTGCGCTACTTCGTGAACAACATGGACTGCGCCGACTGCGCCAACAAGGTGCAGGGCGTGGTGACTCGTTTGCCGGGAGTGGGGGAGCCCAAGGTCAACTTCACCACCCAGACGCTCAGCCTCACGCTGGACGAGACCAGGACGCCGAGGACACAGCTCGAACAAACCCTGCGCTCCATCGGCTACCCACCGGAATTGCAGGGCGAAGTTAGCACCACGCCCGGCACAGCCACCCCAGTCACTCCCCGTCCAGCCCGGGTCGAACTGCCCTGGTACCAGACCGGGAAGGGCCGCAACGTCTTGCTCACGGGTGGGCTGCTCGTCGTCGCCCTGCTGTTCAGCCTGATCGCGCCTCCCTTCGCCTTCTGGGCGTACGCGGCCGCGACCGCCATCGGCACCTGGCCGCTCCTCCGCAAAGCGGTCGCCAGCGCCCGCCTGGGTGAGCCTTTCACCATCAACACCCTGATCAGCGTGGCCGCCATCGGCGCCATCGCCATCGGGGAGGCGGCGGAAGGGGCACTCGTCGTCTTCCTCTTCGCCATCGGCGAACTGCTGGAGAACGTCGCGGCCGGGCGGGCCAGGGCAGGGATTCAGGCGCTCGCGGCGCTGGCTCCCAAGACCGCCCTGCTGCTCGAAGGTGGTCAGACCCGCGAGGTGCCCGTCGAGGGGCTTCAGGTCGGCCAGTTCGTGCGGGTCCAGCCGGGTGGCCGTGTCCCAGCAGACGGCACTATCACCGAGGGCGACTCCAACCTCGACGACTCCCCGGTGACCGGCGAGAGCGTGCCCGTCCACAAGCGTCCCGGCGATCCGGTCTACGCGGGCAGCATCAACACCGACGGGGTGCTGACCGTCCGGGTGGACCGGGGGGCCTCGGACAACACCATCGCCCGGATCATCCACCTGGTCGAGGAGGCCGAGTCGTCCAAGGCACCCACCGCGCGCTTCATCGACCGTTTCTCCCGCTGGTACACCCCGGCGGCGATGGCCGTGGCCTTCCTGTTCGCCGTCCTCCCACCTCTGCTGTTCGGCCAGCCCTGGAACGAGTGGATCTACAAGGGCGTGGCCCTGCTCCTGATCGCCTGCCCCTGCGCCCTGGTGCTGAGCGTCCCTGCTGCCGTGACCAGCGGTATTTCCGCCGGAGCCCGGCGCGGCCTCCTGATCAAGGGCGGCGCCGCCCTGGAGACCATCGGCAGCGTCTCGACCATCGCCTTCGACAAGACCGGCACCCTCACCGAGAACAAGCCACAGGTGACGGACATCGTTCCCCTGGGCGCTTCCGAGCAGGAGGTAGTGACCCTGGCCGCCGCTGTCGAAACTGGCAGCGCGCACCCGCTCGCCAAGGCGATCCTCGCCCGTGTCCAGGGGCAGGCCGTTCCCGCTGCCCAGGACGCCAAGGCCATTTCCGGCAAGGCCGTGACCGCCACAGTGCAGGGCCGTGCCCTCGCGGTGGGGTCCCCGCGCTACGCCGTGGAAGTGGCCTCCTTGAGCCCTGACGAGCAGGCGCAGATCGCCCGGCTGGAGGAGCAGGGCAAGACGGTGGTGGTGCTGCTCGACGGCCGCCAGGTGCTCGGTTTGCTCGCCATCCGGGATGAGCCACGTCAGGACGCGAAGGAAGCGGTGGCCCGGCTCAAAGGTCTTGGCGTCCGTTCCCTCATGCTCACTGGCGACAACGCCCGCACGGGGAACGCCATCGCGCGTGACCTGGGATTGGACGTGGAAGCGGAACTGCTGCCGGAAGACAAGCTCCAGCGCATCGCGGCCTTGAAAGCCTCCGGTAAGGTGGCGATGGTCGGGGACGGCATCAACGACGCCCCTGCACTGGCCCAGTCGGACGTGGGCATTGCGATGGGTGGCGGGACGGACGTGGCCCTGGAGACCGCCGACGCCGCCCTGCTGCGCCATTCGGTCACCGGGGTCGCGGAACTGGTGCAGCTCTCCCGTGCGGTCATGACCAACATCCGTCAGAACGTCGCCTTCGCCCTGGGCCTCAAGGCCATCTTCCTGGTCACCACGTTGCTCGGGATCACCGGCCTGTGGCCCGCCATCCTCAGCGACACCGGCGCTACGGTGCTGGTGACGGCCAACGCCCTGCGCTTGCTGCGCTTCAAGCCCGGCGCGTGAGCGGCTGCCCACCGCAGCCCTCGCCTTCGCAGCAACGAACTACCACGAACCCCCTTTCCGGTACAGCCCTGGCCTTCGGAACCCACAGCGCATGCACCGTCAGCGGTGGCCATCAGCAAGGTGAACGCCCATGAGCGACTCCCGGACAGACGACGACGCACCCCACCTCGACGCCAGCCAGGCGGCTGACCGCCGCATCCTGTGGCTGGTGCTGCTGATCAACCTCGGGCAAGCCCTGGCTGGCGCGGGGGTCGGCGTCTGGGCATCCTCTACGGCCGTGATCGGCGCGGCCCTCGACAACCTGGCCGATGCGTCTGTCTACGGCGTCAGCCTCTACGCGGTGGGCCGCGCCGCCACCATCAAGGTCCGCGCCGCCCGCCTGTCCGGGTGGCTCCTGATCGGCCTCGCGGCGCTGCTGTTTGTGGAGGTGCTGCGCCGGTTCTTCGGGGGTGAAGAGCCGATCGGTCCCGCGATGATGGCCGTGGCCGCCGTCAACGCGGCGCTGAACCTGGTCTGCCTGCGGCTCCTCAGGCGCCACCAGGGCGAGGACGTCAACTTCAAGGCGTCGGCCATCTTCACCAGCAACGACTCGCTCGTGAACCTGGCGATCGTGCTGTCCGGAGCGCTGGTGCTGTGGTTGGATTCGAACCTGCCGGACCTGATTCTCGGCCTGGTCGTGTCGGCTATCGCGGCCAACGGGGGCCGGGAGATCCTGTCCGAAGCCGCTGAGGCGGCGGAAGATGCCCGGTCGGAGGCTTGATGCCGCACACGCCCTCCCTGCTCCCTCACTTCCTTTCCTTCTGAGGTGTCCCATGCCCCCGACTGTGACCGTCTACACCGTCCCCAACTGCTCGTCGTGCGAGGCCGTCAAACGCTTCCTGGGAAGCCGTGGCGTGCCGTTCACCGAGAAGAACGTTCGCGAGGACCCCGCGGCCCTGGCGGAGATGCAGGCCCGGGCCAACGTCCGCATCGCCCCGGTGACCGTGATCGGCGAGCAGGCCTTCTACGGCACCTTCGACGACCAGCGCCCCCTGCTGGAGGCCGCTCTGCGGGAGAATGGAGTATGACCACGACCCCTGACGTGAAGACTGACCGCGCCGCGGACTGCGAGGTCCACTGTGTCCACCCGGAGGCGGTGGCGCGGGTGGAGGCCGGGCTGCCTGACGACGCTTTGATTGAGCGCGCGACCAGCCTGGTCAAGGTGGTGTCTGACCCCACCCGGCTGCGTATCCTCTCGGCGCTGGCACTGGAAGACCTGTGCGTGTGCGACCTGGCGGTGATCGCGGGCATCAACGAGTCCACCATGAGTCACCAGCTGCGCCACCTGCGGGCGCTCGGCCTGGTGACCTTCAGGAAGGTGGGGCGGATCGCGTATTACCGGCTGGCGAACGACCACACCACGCGGCTGATTGCGGACATGCTGGCGCATGCCCGGGTCATGTGAGGACGGGGCCGCATCAGGCGACCGTTCCGCCCTCGTCTTTTCCCAAGGACTTCTCTTGAACGACACCATCGCAGCAGCCCTCCTGGGTCTGGTCGAGGGCATCACCGAGTTCCTGCCAGTGTCCTCCACCGGCCACCTGATCGTCACCGCCGACCTGCTGGGGTTTCGTAACTCGGGTGGCACCTTCGAGATCGTCATTCAGCTTGGGGCGGTCCTGGCAGTGATCGTGTACTACTGGCGCGATCTGGTCGGCCAGGCCCGCGCCCTGCCCACAAGCGTGGACGCGCGCCGCTTATGGCTGGGCGTCGCCCTGGCCTTTGTGCCAGCGGCGGTCCTGGGCTTCCTGTTCAGTGACCTGATCACCCGTTACCTCTTCTCCCCGGTCACCGTGGCGATCTCCCTGATTCTTGGAGGCATCGCGCTGTGGGTGATCGAAGGGCGGCCTGTGGCGGCCACCACGCAGGGCCTGACCCAGGTGAGCCAGCGTCAGGCCCTGGTGGTGGGGTGCGCGCAGTGTCTTGCCCTGGTGCCGGGCGTCTCGCGCAGCGCGTCGAGCATCATCGGCGGCCTGCTCACCGGCCTCGACCGGCCGACTGCCACGGCCTTCTCGTTCTACCTGTCGATCCCGACCCTCGGCCTGGCGACCCTGTATGCCCTGGTCAAGGGCCGGGAGGTGCTGGGCGCGGCGCAGCTCGGTCCACTCGCTGTCGGGCTGGCCGTGTCCTTTGTCACGGCGCTGCTGGCCGTGGGCTGGCTGCTGCGCTATGTCTCCCGGCACAACTTCCGGGCCTTCGCGGTGTACCGGGTGCTCGCGGGTCTCGCCATCCTGGGGTGGGCGCTGTGGCGCTGAGCAGGCCGGTCTGGCTGACCCCGGAGCAGGCGACCTTGCTGATCCCGCTCGTCGTCAGGGCGCGTCAGAATGCGTGGCCCGACCCGATCCTACGCGACGAGACGGCGGCCCAGGCGTTGCTTCGTCTGGGGCAGGCCGCCCCGCCCCTGCCTGCCCTGCGCGGCGACGCCTTCGGGCTGGCCCTGCGTGCCCGGCACCTCGACGGGTGGACGATGGCCTTCCTCGCGCGGCACCCGGCGGCCACTGTGCTTCATCTGGGCTGCGGTCTGGACGGGCGGGTGGACCGGGTAGACCCCCCTCCCGGCGTGCGCTGGTTCGACCTCGATCTGCCGGACGTGATCGCGCTGCGTCGGGTCGCCTACCCCCGCGAGGAGGGACCGAGCTACCAGATGATCACCGCCTCGGTGACGGACGCAGGGTGGCTGCGGTCGGTCCCCGCAGATCGCCCGGTGCTGGTGGTCGCGGAGGGGTTGTTGATGTACCTGCCGGAGGCCGAGGTGCGCGCGCTGCTCACGCGGCTGGGTGGGGCGTTTCCTTCGGGGGAGCTGGTGTTCGACGCCCTCAGCCCGCTGGGGGTGCGCTGGGGCGCGCGGCACCCGGCCCTACGCGCGTCCGGCGCCACCTTGCGCTGGGGCCTGGAAAACCCCCGGGAGGTGGAAGCCTGGCCTCCAGGCTTCCACCTCCTTGACGACGTTGGCCTGCTGGGTCTCCCGGGATTCGCGCGGCTGCCCAGGGTGGAGCGGACCGCTTGTCGGGTGCTGCGGCAGGTCCCAGCGCTGCGGCGGCTGCACCGCCTGCTGCGCTACCAATTCTCGCCATCGGGGCGCGCTGTCGGCGTGCCAGGGTTCTTCTCACCCTGACGGCACGCCTTGAGGGGGACACCCATGCCTCAGTCCAACACCTCCACGGGAAGGCGTGCCGCCCTGGGGTTGCTGCTGGCCTTGCTCCTGCTCGGTCTGCTCAGCGCCTGGGACCGGCGGCTGGATGCTCCGCCCCTCGAGGAGGCGCCGACCGGGGACGTCACACCGGCGGGTCCTGCCCGCTGAATGGAAGGCTCAGGTTGAGTCGGGCATCACGTGGACGGGGTATCGCCCGGCAAGAAGGGAGCACGATCAGTCTCGCCCAGGAGAGGGCGTTGGTCCTCAGACACACCCGGACGGCCGTTGAAACCTTGGGGAGCGTGCATCCGCCTGGGGCAAGGACCGGAGCAGGGCTGGTGGGCGAGTCCACCTCCCCCACACTTACGGCAGGATCTGTGACAGGGCCGAGCCGTTCCCAGGCTTCATGAAGACGTACCCTCCCACTTCCTGGATCAGGAAGTTCCCCTGCCGGAGTTCGGCGCTCAGCTCCTCAAAAAGCGTGTGAAACGAATTGGCGACCACCCGGGGACAGGGGATGTCCAGTCCGAAGACGACGACCTGGCCCCACACGCCCGACGCCACTGGGGCCAGAGAGAAGCCGGGAAAATTCCCGGTGTTGTCCGTGAACAGCGGGACGTGGTGCGGATTCGGTTCGTACGCCTGCGTGCGCCCGTCCAGATTCGTCACCGGCACAGGCCCCTCACGTTCCAGGAGGCGGGCGACGCTCTGGCGATGGTGGGTGATGCCGTGCGCACTCATCGGTTTCAGGCCAAACAGCAGGCGGTGCCCGGCCCGTTGCCCGTTGTGGGTGGCGAGCACCTGATGGACGTCGTTTGGAGGCGGGCTGTTCAGCGCCGCGGTCAGGGCCCGGAGGTCCTCGGCCGGGGCAGGCGGGGCGAGACCCGCGAGCAGCCCGGGCGTCAGGTCGGAGACACAGTTCGGGAAAGCTGTCCAGGACACGAGATTGCTCTCCTGCCCGCCAGGGGGGCGGCCGGGCCCAGGCCATCGCTCACAGCCTGCCCACCCCGATCTTGTCCAGCCCGACGTTCAGCCGCTCGCGGTTCAGGCCGCCCCGGTCCAGGTGCTGAACCACGCCTGCCCTGTCGATGAAGAACGTCTCGGGAATGCCGCCTACGCCGTAGTTGATCGCGGTTCTGGACTGGGGGTCACGCAGGCTGGGATACGCGAGGGCGAATTCACGAATGAAGTCGCGGGCGTTCTGTTCTTTGGTCTCCTGGAAGAGGATGCCGATCACGGCGAGGCCCTGGCTGGCCTCCTGCCGTTCGCTGAGTTCACGGAACAGGGGCGCTTCCTCGCGGCACGGGGTACACCACGACGCCCAGAAGTTCAGCACGACGGGCCGACCACGCAGGTCCGCCAACCGAACCGGCGCACCGTCTAGGCTCTGGAGGGCGAAGGCGGGGGCTGGCTTTCCGACGAGCGGGCCGCCGCTGGTTGTGCCGCGCGCTGGGTTGAGCAGGGCCACGCCCAGGACCACCGCGAGGGCAGCCGCGAGCACGGGCGGCAGCAGGCGTCGCCACAGGGTCACCGGGGCGTGAGGGCCAGGGGAAGGGGAAGTCGAATTCACGGGTTGCGCCCTTCCAGTGGCCAGGGGCAGGCCTCTGCCCCCTTCGTCAGCAGGGCCGGAGCGGAGTGGACTGCGGCCCCTTGAACCTCAGCCCTCAAGGTGTGCTTCCCGGGCGTGTAGTCCTCGAAGCTTCGCCTGCTCCAGTGCACTTCAGCAGACCGTGCAGGGAACCCCATCGGGCACCAGGGCCAGGACGGAGAACGGCGCGGGAAGTGAGGATCGGCGTCCTGGAAAGACCGATGGCTGAGGACACTGGACGCATACACTTGTAAGGTATCTGTACAGACGTACAGATGTCATGAGGATGGCAACCAGGATTTGAACATGCGGAGAAACTGTAGCTGAGGCTGGCAAAGGCGTGGCGTTCCGGGAAGGTCTAAGCTAAACGGTCAGGGGGCTTTCCCCAGTGCAGACCCTGGTTCATGGCTGGTACCCTGCCACGAGCCTATGTCACGTTGACTCTGGCCCAGCGTTGGTTTTCACGCCATTCCTGGGGTGACCCCTCCTGCAAGGAGACTCCATGCAGCAGCACTGGACCGTTGAGGACTTGATCGACGACTGGACCCTCCTTCCTGCCGAGCAGGCTCTCCTCGCGGGCAGCCATGAGGCCAATTGCCTTGGCCTTGCGGTGATGCTCAAGGCCTTCCAGCACGAGGGCCGATTCCCGGCCCGCACGAGGGACGTCCCCCACGCCGCCGTGGCGTTCGTCGCCCGTCAGGTGGGCGTTAAGGTCACGCAGTTCGAGCGGTACGACTGGCGGGCGCGCACGCCGCTGATCTATCAGCACGTCAACCCGGATGGCATCTTTCGCCTCGACATGACCACCCGCCTGGACCTGGGACGCGCAGCGGCCTCAGCAAAGCGCGGCCAGTCCTCGTCCTCCCGCGCTTTGCTCAGGCCACCTTCTTGTCTCGTCCTTTTGCAAGCTGGCGCAGCTGCCCGATACCGTTGGCGAAGTCCGGGGGAAGCTGGGTGAGGCCGGTGTTTGACGGACCCGACCGATAGCTCGACCCTCCGACAACACACCTGTTTTCGACTTCGCCCACGGTATCGCTTCCCTGACGGAGGCCCATGACCGGGAGCCTGGGGTACGATTTAGAGGCAACGGAACGGAAGGCTGCTGTTGCTTCGCTGCTCCGCAGCCAGGAGTGTTGAACATGACCATCAGGACCGTCGCGGTGTGTGGCAGTGGAGTGCTGGGTTCGCAAATCGCCTTTCAGACCGCCTTCCACGGCTTCGACGTACGCGTCTATGACATCAACGACGAGGCCATCACCCGGGCCAGGGCCACGATGCAGGGCTTGCAGGAGCGGTATCAGCAGGACATCCAGGCCACGCCCGAACAGACCCAGGCCGCGCAGGGCCGCCTGTCGTTTTTCACCGACCTGGGCGAGGCGGTGCGCGGCGTGGAGCTGGTGATCGAGGCCATCCCGGAAGTCATCGACCTCAAGCGGGACTTCTACCAGAAGCTCGGCGCGATCGCCGACCTGGACACCATCTTCGCGACCAACACCTCGACCCTGCTGCCCAGTAACCTGATGGAGGCCACCGGGCGACCCGAGCGGTTCCTGGCCCTGCACTTTGCCAACCAGATCTGGGTGAACAACACGGCGGAGATCATGCGGACCCCGAGAACCGACGACGCCGTATTCGATCAGGTGGTGGCTTTCGCCAAAGACATCGGCATGGTCGCGCTGCCGCTGCACAAGGAGCAGCCAGGGTACATCCTCAATACCTTGCTGGTGCCGCTGCTGGGGGCAGCCCTGGAACTGGTCGTGAAGGGGGTCGCCGATCCACACACGGTGGACAAGACCTGGATGGTGGCGACCGGTGCGCCACGGGGACCCTTTGCCATTCTGGACGTGATCGGCCTGACGACGCCGTACAACATCAACATGGCGGCGGCGGCTGAGGGCGACGAGGGGCGCGGGGCGGTGGCGCAGTACCTCAAGGAGCAGTACATCGACCGGGGCAAGCTGGGCATCGCCACGGGTGAGGGCTTTTACACCTACCCGAACCCGGCCTACCTCCAGCAGGACTTCCTGAAGTAACGGCTGGATTAGGCGTTGGCGAAGTCAGGCGGGGAGTGGCAGGCGGGCAAACTGGGCTGTGCGGGTGGTCGCTCTCGGCACCCCCTGCCACCATGCATACACGCGCCGCAAGTTGATGCCCGCAGCAACGGCCGTGCCCTGAACGCGCAACTTGGCTTCCCGCGGTACCGATCGGTTCGTGCCCCATGGGCACGAACGGCGACTGACACGGTTCCTTCCGTTCCAGCGATTGCTGCTGAATTCGCAGAGTGCGCAACGCCTCATAAGCAGCTTGGTCCTGAACCGTGATCTTGCGGCCCAAGTGCTTTGACTTCGTGCAACGTGGCTTATCTGGGCATCGGTTGCAGAGCCCACGTCGAACCCGTGACGGGCGCGCTCATGCTGGCCCCAGCGAGCGCACTCGTGGAGAGCAGACGAAACCAGAGCGCCGTCGCAGAAGTCCCACCTCCAGCATGGAGAACCCAGTGTCCCGTTCGCGTAGGGGATCGCCAGCATTCAGGTGCCTCCCCGCTGCCAAGACCTGTTCATCCGTCACCGGGGGCCGTCGGCTCTTCAGCCCCCTTGAAACCGGCGGGCGTTCCTTCACCCGGCGTCACGTGCGGCGGCCGGGTCGAGGGCAGAAAGTGGCGGGTGATGCCCAGACTGGCGTCGGTCTTCGCGATGGACACCGCCGCGTCGGGTTCGAGGCCGCTGAGCGCACGGATGCAGTCCACGTTCTCGGGAATCACGATGGCCTCGTTGTGCACCTGGAAGGTGAGGTACACCTCGCGCCCGTCGCTGGCCAGGGCGTCCTCCCACACCGCCACCTCCCACATGTCGCCGCGGGGGCGCCGGAGGTCGCGCATCAACTCCATCACGCTGTTGAGCGCCTCCAGGCCATCCGCCGCACGCACCAGCGCCACACGCGGCGTGTCCAGAAGAATCGCGCGCAGCTCTTCCACGTCCACCGGGCGCGTCGTCTCGATCATGGCGAAGTGCAGGTGGCTGAGGTTGTAGGGACCCGCCCCGGCCAGGGTGGTGATGTCCAGCCCCGGGATCACCGTCTGGGCGTCCGGGCCCTGATGGCTGGGCACCTTCGTTTCCGGGATGGCCGTGTTGATCATGCCGTTCCGGTGCGACTCCCACGGGTCGGTCGCGCGCCGCATCAGTACGGCCCGTACGCGCCTGGCCAGGCCGCGTCCGTGCAGGGCGTGGCTGATCCGGCTGAGGGCGGTGGTATTGCAGGACACCACCCGCGCGGAGTCCCGGTTCAGCGCCCCCGCGTAATTCACCTGCGCCACGAACGAGTACCCCGCCAGTTCGTGCTTCTCCCCCCCCTGCCAGATCGCCTTGACGCCCGCCGCCTGGTACGCGGCCTGGTTGGCAGCTGCGACCTTCTTGGGGGCGCAGTCCACCACCACCTCCACCTGCGCCAGTAGTTCCTGGAGCGTTCCGGCCACGGGCACCCCGGCGGCCTGCATCTCGCCCGACCTTTCCGGAACGCTGGCGTACACCGGGTACCCGCGCTCGACCGCCACACGAATGCGGTAGTCCGATACTACGTCTGCCACACCCACGAGCTCCATGTCATCCTGCGCGCTGACCGCGTCCGCAACGCGCTTGCCGATCACGCCGTAACCGTTGACGGCCACCCGAACTTTTCCCGTCGATAAAGTCATGCTGTCCTCCCTTTCCAGAACACCAGAGGTGGTGTGCCATCCGAATCCAGCCTCGGCAGCCGGGTCAAGCAGGCCCGGCCTCGCGGCTGAAGCTGCGCTGAACATCGCGTCTCCCGTCTGGGTGCGGCCGGAGGTCCGGGCCACCTGGCGAACAGTTGCCGGGGCTCCCGAGGTGCGTCGGGCGTGTGGAGCCACAGGTTCAGGCCCTCCTTCCGCGCCCTTGGCCCCGGAGCGGGCGTGCCAATGCTCGCCGCCGCTCACGTGGCGGCCGGGCTCAGCCCCCCACCTGCGCCACCATGGACGGCCGAACTCCCCGGCCAGGTCCGCGAGCTGGCGCACCCGCCCGGCCCCCACCGTGCCGAGCGAGTGCTGGCGCTCCCGCTCATCCCCGAGCCCCATCGCCTCCTGCCACATGGCGCGTCCCGCCAGGAAGCCGGACGCCCCGGCCTGGGCCGCGATCCGCACCTGGCGGGCGAACAGCTCGAAGGGCATGCCGCCCGACAGCAGGATCCACGGGGCGCTGGACGCGGCATCCAGCGCCTCGCACGCGGCGCGCATCCGGCCCTCATCCTGCTCGAAGCGTGGGTCGGTGGGAGACTCCGCCTTGAGGACGTCCACGCCTAGCGCGGTGAGTTCCCGGGCGCTGCGGATCACCAGGTCAGGCTTACGCCGGGCGAACACCTCGGGGGCCTCGTCCCCGGGCGTGCCGGGGTACGCGACGGGCTTGACCAGGGCAGGCAGGTCCTCTTCCCGGCAGGCGGTGATGAACGCGGAGGTCACCTCCCGCTGGCGCGCCGCCGCGTCCTCCCGGCCAGGGTGGGAGGGCACCAGCAGCTTTGCCGCGTCCGCGCCCATTCGCCGGATGCGCTGCACGCTCCACCCGGTGTGCCGCGTTCCGTGGTCGTCGTTGTGCCTGGTGGCCTGCGCGCCGACCAGCATGCCCGTGTCCCGCGGCAGCGCTCCCGCCGCAATGGCCTGCGCCGCCCCGTACATGGGATCGAGCAGCACCGCGCTGGACACCGGGGCCAGGGCATGGGTGAGGTCCAGCTTGTACCCGGTGAGGCGGGCGGCGCCCACCGCTTCCGGGTGCTGGGGGTCGATCGTGCGTTGCAGCGACCCGCGGTGGTCGAGGGCCGTCATCACGAACAGCCCTTCCCGGGTGGCGAGGCGTTACAGTCCGCGGAGTTTCCTGATCGTGAGGGCATCCTGGCTTCTCCTGGAGTTTCCGGGGTCCCGGAGGGAGACAACGAGGCAACCGGACCAACGGGTCGGCGGCGGGCGCCCTCTCAGTGGTGGCTTTCGTGTTGCTCTTCGCCGGGACTTGGCTCTATCTTCATCTGGCCCAGACCCAGGTCACGGACGCCCCCCGGAGTCGGCGCGAGGGGCGAGAAGCTCACCCCGTTCGGCCCCCCACCGGTCGGCACCCGCGCGACGGTGCGGCGGGCCGCCAGATCGACCACCGCGAGGGTATTGGCGTAAGTGTTGGTGACGTACGCGAAGCGCCCGGTGGGGTCCACCGTCACGCCGTGGGCGCCCGCGCCGGTCGCGATGTCCGCCACCACGCTGAACTTCGCGGCGTCGATGACCGATAGGGTCTGGCCGGGGCGCTCCGGGGTGCCCTGGTTGGCCGCCAGGACGAAGCGGTTGTCCGGGGTCACGGTGATCTGGATCGGCCCGGGACCCACCCGCACCTTCCCGAGGACCTTCCGGGTGGCGACGTCGATCCTGGCCACCGTGTTCTCGTCGCGGAGCGTGACATACGCCGTCTGGCCGTTCGGCGCAAATGCGACCTGCGCCGGGGCGCGGCCGACCGGAAGCTCCGCGACCGTGCGGGAGGTCCGGGCGTCGATCCAGCTCACGCTGTTCCCGCCGGTGTTCGCCACGAGGACCCACCGCCCGTCCGGGCTGGGGCGCAGGCCGTGCGGGTGCGCCCCCACCTTCACGGTCGCCAGAGGCTGAAGCGCGGCGGCGTCGATGATCGTGACGGTGCCGTCCTCGCCATTCGTGACGTACGTGCGCTTTCCGTCAGGACTGACGATGACGTGGGCAGGAGACGCCCCGGTCGGGACACTGCCCAGCAGCCGGTAGCTGGCCGCGTCGATCTTGACCGCCCGCGCCTGCTCGCCCAGCACGACCCAGACGCTCTTGCCGTCGGGAGCGAGCTGAACATTGTGGGGCGAGGGCACCCCGCTCAGGGTGGCCTGGACGCGCCGGGTGGCGGCGTCGATCACCGTCAGGCTCCCGGTCGTCTCATCCGCGACCCAGACACTTCCGCGCACATTCGGCGCCCCTCCTCCACCCAGGGTGGTCGCGGTGGACACGCCCAGGAACAACCCCAACAGCGGAACGACTTGCAGCATACGAGTAGACATTGCTTCCTCCGGAAAACCGAAACGGCGTGAAGGCACTCCGGCTCCTGCCGTCCTGGTGTGCCGTCCTCGGCCCGACGTCATGCTAGGGCGGGTGTGTAAAACTTGTGCAAAGCCGCACATGCTGTTGCCCTGAGCCTTCGGTCGTCCCGGGACCCCCGGTAGCCCGGGAAGACCAGGCTGACTTGGGGGTACTCATGGTGCAGGGACGCTGCCAGGGCCACGGGACAGGTCATTTGGAATGAAGAGCACGCGCGGTGGCCCAGGGCGACACGGTAAACGCCCGGCTGCACCTTTCTCCCGGGGAGCGTCGAGGCGAACTTGGAAGCCGCCCTGGGGAGGCGGGGGGTCATCTCCACGGACGTGCGCGTGGAGGTGGTGGAGCAGCTTTTTGCGGACCGCGCTGGGCGAGACGCCCCTGAGCCGAGTGCAACCCGCTGAGCCGGAATTCGGAGGAGCGGGCCTCCGTCCTCCGGCTTTACCGAAATTAAACAGACCTTCCCTATGGTGAGGTCCGTGAAACGTTTGGGAATGTGCTTGAACTGGGAGGTCGCCCAGGGCCTCGCCATCGCCGTGACGTTGTGCTGGACGGTGTTCTCCGTTACGTCAGGGGCGGCGCTGCCCTTCTTGCTGGCCGCCGCGTGCCCACTCTCGATGCTGTGGATCAGACACGCCGCGCCGCCCCTGGCCCCTGCGTCTGCTCCGGGGCTGGCCGGGAGCGCGTGACATGACGACGAGCGCTCGGCATCGGCGCCGCGCGGCATTGCCCCTGGCCCTGCTGGCCGCGGCCGCGCTGGGCGGCGCGCTGTGGTGGCAGACGCAGGGCACTCCGGCTCAGGCCGCGGGGCGGCTGAGCGGCGACTTCCACGCCCTGCGGGTCCTCCCAGATGGCCGCCTGTTGTACGGGGAGCACGCGGGCGTTTCGGTCAGCGAGGACGGCGGAAGGACCTGGGGCGCTGCCGAGGGTGCCGGAGACGCCATGTCGCTTGTCCCTGCGATGCCCGGCACTCTGGTGATGGCCGGGCACGACGTGCTGAAGGTCAGCCGGGACGGCGGGCAGACCTGGCAGGAGACCGGATTCGGGAATCTGCCGGGCACGGACATCCACGGGTTCGTGACCCTGCCGAGTCGGCCGAGCGTGTGGTACGCGAATATCGCCGGGCAGGGCCTCTACCGCGCCGAGAACGGGCAGGACTGGCGCTTCGTTTCCCCGGCCACGGCGGGCGCGATGGCGCTCGCGGCAGGCCCGGGGGAGATCCCACGGCTCTATGCCCTCAGCATGGGGGAGGGGCTGATCGTTTCGGATGACGGCACGACCTGGCGACGTGCCGGAGCCGCGCCTCGGGCCGCCGGTTCCGGCCTCGACGTTCATCCCGTGAGCGGGAACGTCTATCTCGCTGGTCCCGCCGGTATGGCGCGTTCGGAGGACCGGGGCGCGAGCTGGACGAACCTGGGGCTGCCCGAAGGCGCGCTGCTGGTCACCGCCGACCCCAGGGACGAGACGAGGCTGTATGCCGCCGGTGAAAGCGGCGCGGTGTACCGCTCGGCGGACGGGGGGAAGACTTGGAGCCAGTGACGCCGCGCTGGCGGCTCGCCGCGGCAGGCACCCTCGTCGCCGCGCTCCTCCTCGCGTGGCCAGCCGCCTCCCCGGTCCTGCGGGAGGTGGCCCTCGACCTGTACCGGCTGAGCGGCACCCTGAATGCCGCCCTGGCAGGCCCCGTCACGGCCCTGCGAGCCCGGACGGGCGCCTCGCTGCTCACGCCGTTCTTGCTGGGCCTGCTGGCCGCCACCGCCCCCTGCCAGCTTTCGACAGGTGCGGCGACCCTCGCGTACGTCGCGCGGGACGGGCACGCCAGGGGGGTGTGGCCGCGCAGCCTGGCCTTCGTGGGGGCGCGCGTGCTGGTGTACCTTGCGCTGGGCGCTGTAGCCGTGTACGCCTTTGGCGGCAGCGTGACCGCCTCCGGCGACTTCTTCATGGGTGTTCGGCGGGTACTGGGCCCGCTGATGTTCCTCGTGGGCCTGGTGATGGTGGGCGTGGTTCGCCTCCGCTTCACCCTCGGAACGCGCCTCGCGGGGCGGCTAGAGGAACGCGCCCGCGTGGGACGCGGCACGCTGGGTGCGTTCCTCCTGGGTCTGGCCTTGAGCCTCGCGTTCTGCCCGACGCTCTTCCTGCTCTACTTCGGTCTCACCCTCCCGCTGATGCTCACTGCGCCGCTGGGCGCACTGTACCCGGTCGCGTTCGTGCTGGGGATGACGCTTCCCCTGCTCGTCCTGGTCGCGTTCCTGCCCGGCGCCTCGGCCAGCGAGCAGCAGACGTATGTCGGTGGACTCGGGCGCGTCCACCAGCTGGCCACACCGCTGGCCGGGGCCGTGTTCGTCCTGGCGGGGCTGTACGACACCTTCGTTTCCTGGCTGCTCTGATGGAGATGGGGACGCGGCAGAGCGCAGCGGTGGCTGCGGGGCTTCGGGGGCCCCGCCTGTTCTCCTGAGGCCTCGCCCGGATGGGCAACGTGCCTCTCGTTCCAGGCCAGGGCCGCCACTCAGGTGTCGGGCCGCGGGGGACAGACCGGAGTGGCGAACGAGGTTCAAGGGGGCAAGTTGCACCAGCGGCACGGCCCCCACGCCCAGGCTGGGTATGGGCGGGATGCGGGCGTTGTACGGCCACCCGCCGAGTGCGCAACATCCCCCTGCACAGCACCGCCGCCAGGAGTAGCCATCTCCCACTCCGGAGCCAGGAGGCGGGAGATCCGTCCATGACGCGAGAGAGTGGCATGCTCAGCTTCTCCCGGGCGGAGAAGGCAGGCCGTGCCGGGGATGGACAGAGAGGGCGCGGATGAGCGCCCGGCAGTTCTCACGCTGCACCTTCAAGCGCAGACGCGGACCTTTTTGTAAGCCTGCGGTATGCAGCGGAAGAGCCGCATCACCAGGCCTCCCTCCAGGCGTCCCGCCGGTCAGGTCTTGCGGCGTCATCCACTCCGGGTGTGCCCCACCAGGGACACACTCTTCTCCTGGGTGAGGCCCGCAGATGTTCAGTACAAACTCAGAGGGTTGACAGGCGTTCCCTGCACCGTGACCCGGTAGTCCAGGTGTGGGCCGGTACTGTTCCCGGTACTGCCCACCCGCGCAATCACCTGACCAGCTTCCACGCGAGTCCCCACCCGGGCCAGGTTGGCGCTGTTGTGGCTGTAACGGGTGGTCATCCCGTCGCCGTGGTCGACGAGGACAGTCCAACCCCAGCCGCTCTGACTGTCGAAATGAGACTCCGTGACCACGCCCGGTCGTGCAGCCCGGATAGGCGTCCCGGTCGGGGCGGCCAGGTCCAGACTCGGGTGGCTGGCAAGAAAGGGCGTGGTCAGGCGGCCCTGCACTGGCATCACGGCCGTGACCCGAATGGCCGCAGCACGCACGGTCGGGGTGGCTGGCTGACGCGCGGCGGATCTCGTGGACGGCAGCGCAAGCTTCTGGCCGACCTGGAGGGGTGCCTGAGGATCAAGGCCACGGTTGGCGGAGAGCAACGCCGCCAGCGTGATGCCTTGACGCTGGGCGACGGTGGAGAGCGTGTCGCCGCGGCGTACGGTCCAGCTGCCGACAGCCCCCGGCAAGGTCAACCGTGCGCCTGCCTTGAGCAGGCCCTGACGCACACTGGGATTGGCCTGAATCAGGGCGTTCACGGTGGTGCCGTGGCGGACCGCCAAGCGCGTGAGCGTATCGCCCGGCTGGACAGTGACGGTGGCGGCGGCCGCCAGGCTGAGCCAGGTCAGGGCCAGGGTCGCAATAAAAGGCACTCGCATGAATGTCGAGCAGCATGCTGGAGTCTTGTAAAGATTGGGTAAAGTTCAGGCGCCAGCTCGCAAGGGCTGCGGCATTCCGCCGGGAGGAGGCTTTGAAACATCAAAAACGCCCATGCCCTGACCAGCGGGGCATGGGCGTCATGGGAGAAATTTACAAGCCGCGCTTCATCAGCCAGGTGCGGAAATCGTACATCTCCTGAGCCTGGGCCCGGACGATGTCCCGGGCAAGCTTGAGCACGCGCGGATCACTGGTCTTCTCGAGCGCCATATTCGCCATCTCGATGGCGGACGCGTGGTGGGGCAGCATGCCCTGCACGTACGCCACATCCGGGTTCTTCGCTTTCGTCACCATATCAGCCATCCCGCTCATGCTGCTCTTCATCATGTTGGCCATGGCGGCATTGCTGCCCCCGTAGCTCTTGAGGAGCGTGTTCATCTGGTTGATCTCGCGGTTCTGATCCTTGATGACGGCGTTGGCCCAGGTTTTGACCGTCACGTCCTTGCTCCTGGGAAGCACGGCCTTCGACATGTCCACGGCCATCTGGTGGTGCGGGACCATCATGCTGAGAAACGCGCGGTCGAAGGCTTTCCCTTGAAGTTTTTCGAGGCCACTCATGTCCATCTTCATGGTCATGCCGGTCATCGTGCTGCCGGACATCTGGCTGTGGTCCATCCCGCCCATGCTGCTCTGCGCGACGGCCGCGCCAGCCAGCACCATTCCTGCTCCCACCATCAACATCGGGTTCCGTTTCATGGCCCCAACATACCGGGGGCCTGTAAATATTCTGTAAACCGCTTCGGCCGCACCGGAGGTCACCCGACGTGCCCACGGCGCACTTCAGGCAATTGAACTCAGGCCGACCTTTACACCAGCTTAACAAGCGGGACATACCCTCAACCACAGCCAGGTCGCATCCGGTCCGGGCACTGGAGGTGGCATGGATCCTGTCTTTTTGCAGATCGGCAATTTCACGATTGCCTGGTACGGCGTCCTGATCACGCTGGGCATCGTCCTGGGCGTGTGGATCGGAACCCGGCTGGCCCGCGAGCGCGGCCTGAACGTAGACCTCTTCAGCGACATGGTGCTGTGGGCCATCGTGTGGGGTCTGGTCGGCGCCCGCATCGTGTTCGTGGCGACCTCCTGGGAACAGTTCGCCAATATTCCCTTTCCGCGCATCCTGCTCGACATCGTCAACCTGCGCCAGGGCGGCATCTCGATTCACGGGGGGCTGATCGGCGGCATCCTGGTGCTGATCTACTACACCCGGCGCTACAAACTCAATTTCTACCAGTACGCCGACCTGTTCGTGCCGGGCGTGGCCTTCGGGATCATCGGCGGGCGCATCGGCAACATCATGAACGGCACCGATACGGTGGGCCGGGTG